>DATLYP010000095.1:0-2803 GCA_035574655.1 Gaiellaceae bacterium | reverse complement strand
CTCCACCACCACGGTCGCAGACGAATCGGACGAAAGCCCCGCCTCTGCGGGGCTTTCGCATACAGCGCCACCTACCGCAAAGACACCGTCAACCGCAACGACACAGAACCGCCGACCGCTACTCACTGATGTAGGTCAGATGCGGGCGGGCGGAAGCTCGAGCGAGCCGGAGGCGACGAGGCGGCGGGCGGCCGCGACCTGCTCGAGGAGGGCGGCGACGTCCACGCCCCGGTGCGCGGGCGCGTAGGGGGCGAGCCGGCGGGCGGCCTTCACGAGCTGGCGCTCGCAGCCGGGCCGGTTGCCGCGCCCGGCGTGGTGCCAGGCGACCGCCACGTGCACGAGCCCCTGCAGGAAGTCGCGCTCCTCGGCGGGCGCGCCGCGCCACTCCTCCTCGAGCGCCTCGTGCGCCTCGAAGAAGCGGCCGGCGCGGATCAGCTCCAGCCCGCGGGCGAGCGCCATGCCGCGATTATCCGAGGCCGGCCCGAGGTGCTAGTGTCGGCGCGTGGCCACGATCCTGCTGGTTGGGGTCGACCTCTTCTTTCGCGGCAAGCTCGAGGCGCTGCTCCCGGGCCACCGGCTCGTGACGAGCGACAGCGTCGACCGGCCCGACCTCGTCATCGCCGACATCGCCCGCGTCGACCCGGACGAGGTGGTGGACGCCTGGCCGGACGTGCCGATCGTCGGCTTCACGAACCACACCGACAAGGCGGGCCTGCAGCGCGCGCACACCGCGGGCTTCGACCAGGTGCTCGTGAAGTCGGCGCTCGTGGAGCGCGCGCCGCAGCTGGTCGCGGAGCTCACCGGGGTCGCCTGAGCGCCTGCGCGTTCCCGGCCAGGGCCGCCGGCGCGGGAAGCTAGACTCGCCTGCGTGACCTACATCATCGCGGAGCCCTGCATCGACATCAAAGACCGCTCCTGCGTGGACGTCTGCCCGGTGGACTGCATCCACGAGTTCGAGCGGATGCTGATCATCGACCCCGAGGAGTGCATCGACTGCGGGGCCTGCGAGCCGGAGTGCCCGGTGGAGGCGATCTTCCCCGAGGACGCGCTCCCGGACAAGTGGAACGCGTTCGTGGAGATCAACTACGCGTTCCCGGACGCGGACCGGATCAACGCGCTCGTGAACGCGTACGCCGAGGAGCACAACGTCCAGAACCAGCCGCTCGAGTAGCGGCTCAGCCGGGCAGCAGGTAGGCGCAGGGCCTGGGGTCGCCCGGGAGCGGCGAGGGCGCGACCTTCAGCACCCGGAAGCGGCGGTCTCCCTCCTCCACCTCCGCCCCCGGCTGCGGAGGGTCGCCTTGGCGTTCCTCGAGCCGGTACCCGTTCGGCGACCAGACGAAGACGAGGTAGCCTCGCCGCCCGTTCTCGTCCACGCGGCCGATGCTAGCTCAGCCCTACCGCCCGGCGGCGGAGGGGGGAAGCTCGACCCGGATCGTCGTCCCCCGCGGGAAGCGCACCTCGGAGGAGAAGGAGGCGTTGAGCGCCGCCGCCCGATCGGCGAGCGCCTCGAGCACCGCGCTCCGGCGCTCGGGCGGGCCGTCGTCGGCGACGACGAGCTCGGCGCCCCCGTTCGGGGTGGCGCGGAGCGCGATCTCCAGCCGCCGGGGCGGCCCGCGGCGCACCGCCTGCTCGACCGTCTCCCGCAGGAGCTGGTAGAGGGCGGCCTGCGCGTGCTCGCCCAGCGCGCCCCCGGGCTCGACGTCGAGCTCCACCTCCAGGTCGTGCCGCTCGGCGACCCGCTTCCCGAGCGCGGAGACGGCGGCCCCGAAGCCGAGCTCGCGCAGCGTCCGCGGCTCCAGGTCGTCGCAGAGGGCGCGCAGGTCGCGGCTCGCCTCGCGCGCCAGCTCGAGCGTGCGGACGAGGATCTCCTCGCCCCGCTCCCGCTCCCCCGCCCGGACCGCGTCGAGCGCGGCGTCGACCATCTGCGCGATCGCGGACAGGTGCTGGACGGGTCCGTCGTGGAGCAGCTCGGCGAGGCGGCGCCGTTCCTCCTGCTCTGCGAGCAGCCGCTCCGCGAGCAGGGCGCGCTCGGCCTCCGCCCGCGCGTCCTCGCTCAATCGATCATCGCCTCGCGCAGGGCGATGGCGACGGCCTGGGTGCGCGTGTCCGCCTCCAGCTTGGCGAGGATGTGCCGCACGTGGCTCTTCACCGTCTCCTGGCTGATCACGAGCTTCTCGGCCACCTCGACGTTCGACATCCCGTCCGCGAGCAGCTGCAGGATCTCCCGCTCGCGCGGCGTCAGGAGCTCGGCCTGGCCGCGCCCGGCGACGTAGTCGGCCATGAGCCCCGGGTCGACGTACGTCTCGCCCGCGGCGACCTTCTCCACCGCGCGGAGCAGCGTCTCGTGGGGGGCCTCCTTGAGGATGTAGCCGCGCGCGCCCGACTCGAGGCCGCGCTGCAAGAGGGAGCGCTCGCCGTACGCGGTGAAGATGAGGACGGCCGTCTCGGGCACGCGCTCGAGGATCTGCTCGGTCGCCTCGAGCCCGTCCATGTCGGGCATGCGCAGGTCCATGATCACCACGTCGGGGCGGCGGCGCTCGGTCATCGTCACCGCGGTCGCCCCGTCGGCCGCCTCCCCGACGACGCGGATGCGCGGGGAGCGGGAGAGGGCGAGGCGCAACCCCTCGCGCACGACCTCGTGGTCGTCGGCGATGAGGCAGGTGATCTCGTCGGCCACGGGGACGATTCTACGGCGCGCCCCTGCAGCCTCCTGCCCGCCCGGTCAGACGGCGAGCGCGAGCTGGCGGGGCCCGCGGGTCGCCCGGCGGGCGCGGGCGGGGCGCTCGCCCTCGCCCGCCGCGCG
>DATLYP010000094.1:0-2602 GCA_035574655.1 Gaiellaceae bacterium | reverse complement strand
CCCGCCGCCGCCCCCCGCCGCCGCCTCCGCCGCCGCGCTCGGGCCGCGCCGACGGCGCCACGTTCTCGAGCTCGCGGCCGTGCGCCGTTTCAGCCGGCCGCGAGCGGGTACTCCGTGGCATAAAGAAAGGAGGCGAGCTCGAGATGCCCGGAAAGAAGCACCTGAAAGGCGTGGGCGACAAGGAGCAGCGCATGTACGAGCACATCAAGGAGGAGGCGAAGAAGGAGGGCCGCTACAAGGGCCGCGAGAAGGAGGTCGCCGCCCGCACGGTCATGAAGCACCACCGCGAGAAGGGCCATCGCAAGGGCGACTAGCGAGGCCCGAGAGAGGAGGGACGCGAGTCGATGGCAATCCGCACCGCGAGCCAGGGGATCCTGGCCGAGGAGCACCGGGAGAAGCGCGAGCGCATCCTCGAGCTGCTCACGAAGGCCTATTGGATGGAGATCGAGTCGGTCATGAACTACCTCTCCTGCTCCGTCAACCCGGACGGGGTGCGGGCGCAGGAGATCAAGGAGGCGCTCGCCGACGACGTCGAGGAGGAGCTCGGGCACGCGCGCCAGTTCGCGCAGCGGATCAAGGAGCTGTACGGCGTCGTTCCCGGCTCGCTCGACTTCGCCGCCGAGCAGCGCTTCCTGCAGCCTCCCGCCCAGCAGACCGACGTCGTCAGCGTGATCCGGGGGGTGATCGAGGCGGAGACGACCGCGATCGAGCACTACAACCGGATCATCGAGGAGACGAACGAGCTCGACTGGGTGACCCAGGACATGGTCATCTCGATCCTCCACGACGAGGAGGCGCACCGGAGGCTGTTCGAGGGCTTCCTGCGCGAGTACGAGGCCGAGGGCCTCGCCTGAGGCGGCCGCCGGCGGCTCCCCGAGGCCGCCGGCGGCGCGGCCGCACCTCCGACACGGGCGGGCGGCGCCGCCGTGCAGACTGGGCGCGTGATCGAGGAGCTCTCCCGCGAGGAGATCGACGACCTGCTGCGTGTGCAGGCGGTCGGCCGGATCGGCTGCCACGCGGACGGGCTCACGTACGTCGTGCCCGTGATCTACGCGTGGGACGGCAAGGCCTTCTACGTGGCGAGCGTCGAGGGTCTGAAGGTGCGCATGATGCGGCGCAACCCGG
The DNA here is from genome assembly GCA_035574655.1 of Gaiellaceae bacterium. GTDB lineage: Bacteria > Actinomycetota > Thermoleophilia > Gaiellales > Gaiellaceae > GMQP-bins7. The sequence goes on along the minus strand of DATLYP010000094.1, from coordinate 1,477 downwards.
CGGTCTGCTTCGAGGTGGACGAGTACGAGCGGGGGAGCTGGCGGAGCGCGATCGCGCAGGGCGTGTACGAGGAGCTCTCCGGGGAGGACGCGGAGGCGGCGATCGCCCTCCTCGCCGAGCGGTTCGGGCGCGGAGCGGGCGGAGAGCGCCGCCGCCACGGGGGCGAGGGGGCGGAGACCGTCTGCTTCCGCATCCGCGTCCGCGAGCTGACGGGGCGCGCGGTCCGCCGGTAGCGGGGGCGCGCCGCCCGGCCGTAGGGTGCGGCGGTGCGCGCCTCGAGCGAGCGGGTCGCCCTCGCCGCCTTCCTCGCCCAGTCGGTCCTCGCGGGCGGCAACGCGGTCGGCGTCCGCTTCTCGAACCGGGAGCTCGACCCGCTCTGGGGCGCCGCCCTGCGCTTCCTCTTGGCCGCGCTCGCGCTGGGGTTGATCGCGGCCGTCCTCCGCGTCCCCCTCCCCCGCGGGCGCGCCCTCGCCGGGGCGCTCCTGTACGGGGCCGTCACCTTCGGCGCCGCCTTCGGCCTCATCTACGTCGCGCTCGTCGAGCTGCACGCCGGCTTCGGGCAGATCCTCTTCGGCCTCGTCCCCCTGGCCACCCTGCTCCTGGCCGCCGCCCAGGGGCAGGAGCGGCTGCGGCCCTCAGCGCTCGCCGGCGCCGTGGTCGCGCTCGCCGGGGTCGCGCTCATGTCGAGGGCGCCGCTAGAGGAGTCCGTCCCCGCGCTCTCGCTCGCGGCCGCGCTCGGAGCGGTCGCCTGCTTCGCGCAGGGCGCGGTCGTCGTCCGGCGCTTCCCGCCGGTGCACCCGGCGATGGCGAACGCGCTCGGGATGGCGACCGGAGCCGTGCTCCTGCTCGCGCTCGCCCTTCCCACCGGCAGCTCGCTCGCGCTCCCGCGGGCCGGGGAGACGTGGCTCGCGGTCGGCTACCTGGTGGTCGTCGGCTCCCTCGTCTTCGCCCTCTACGTGCTCGTCCTGCACCGCTGGGAGGCGTCCCGGACCGCGTTCGGCTTCGTGCTCACGCCCGTCGTGACGGTGCTCCTCTCCGCCTGGCTCGACGACGAGCCGCTCACCGCAGGCCTGCTCGCGGGGGGCGCGCTCGTGCTCGGCGGCGTCTACCTGGGAGCGGTCCGCCGGCCGAGGCGAGGCGGCGTGTACGCGTCGAGCGGGAGGGGTATCGACGGGCCGTGACCGCACGGGAGTGCATGTCCTGCCGTGCGCTCGTTCCCGCGGACGCGCGCTTCTGTCCCGCCTGCGGGCGGCCGCTCGCCCAGGGCGCGGGGACCTGGCGGCCGGAGCCGCGCCTCTTTGGGGTGCTCCCCGCCGGGGCGGCGCTGCTCGCCGCCTTCCTCCTCGGCGTCGGCGGCGCCGTCTCCCTGACCGCCGAGCGCTGGCCGGCCGCCGTGCTCCTTCTCTCCGCGGCGGCCGCGCTCCTCGTCCTCTCCCTGGGCACGGAGCGGCGCCGCCCCCGGCTCGCCGCCCCGGCC
>DATLYP010000093.1:0-2841 GCA_035574655.1 Gaiellaceae bacterium | reverse complement strand
GCCGCCTGCCTCCTCAACTGGGCGCGCGCCCGCGCGCGGCGGAAGCCGCTCTCCCAGCCGCCCCGGCTCGCCCGCGCGGCCGCGCTCAAGGGCCGGGAGGTCCTCTCCTGCGGGCGGATCTCGCACACACCCTGCGGGAGCGACGCGGCCGCCCCGCTGCAGGCCTCCGGCTACCGGGCGGCGGTCTTCGGGGAGAACCTGTACGCCGCCTGGTCGACCCTGGTGAGCGCCCGGCGGGTCGTGGCCGCCTGGCTGCGCTCGCCCCCGCACCGGCGGAACATCCTCGAGGCGCGCTTCCGCCACGTGGGGACCGCCTTCGTGCAGGCTCCCGGCGACGGGCACGAGGCGCAGGCGATCGTCTGGGTGGCCGCCTTCGCCGCTCCCCGCTGAGACACACCGCCGGGCTTCGCTTCAATGGAGGTGTGGAGAAGGCCGAGCGGGACGCGATCCTCCGCCAAGGCGTCGTCCTCCCGGAGACGCCGAGGCAGCGACGGGAGCGTCTGGCCCTCGAGGAGGACCTGAAGACGCTTCCCGCCCGGGGGCGGCCGCTCGCCCTCCACGCCCGCAGCTTCCGGCCCTCCGCGGACACGTACCTGGCGGCGGCGCGCGGGCCGCTCCATTACATGGTGCGGCTGCACGAGATCGAGCGGCGGACCGCCGCGCTCGAGGAGGAGCTGCGCGGGGCCTGGCGCGCGCTCGCCGAGGAGTGCGCCGCCGACCCGCAGGCGTTCGCGCGCCGCTGGCGGGCGGCGGCCCGGCGTGTGGACGTGCACGAGATCAACGACCTGATCGACCGCCACAACCGCTGGTACCCGGCCGAGTCGCAGCTCCCCATGGACCCGAGCACGGGCGACTACGTCCTCGTCAACGGGCGCCACTACCGGCTCGAGCCGCTGGGACCGGCCTGGGTCCTGGAGCGCTTCCCGCCCCGGCTCGAGGCGGCGCTCGCCGCCTGAGCCGACCGCCGGGCGGCGCCGGGACGCGCGCGGCCGCTCGGCGAGAATGCCGGCGTGACGCTCGCCGAGCTTGCGCTGACCATCGCCCTGCTCGGCGTCCTCGGCCTCCTCGCGTGGCAGCTCGGCCTCTCGGCGATCCCCGCCTACCTGCTCGCGGGCATCCTGCTCGGCCCGAACGAGCCGCGCCAGCTCTCGCTGATCAGCCCCTCGGACGTGACCGACTTCGTCGCGCAGCTCGGGGTCGTCTTCCTCCTCTTCTTCCTCGGCCTCGAGTTCAGCCTCGACCGCCTCGCCCGCACCGGCCGACACGTGGGCCTCGCCGGCCTGGTCGACCTGCTCGTCAACGCGGGGCTCGGCCTGCTCGTCGGGGTGGCGGCGTTCGGCCTCAGCTTCGCCGCGCTCGTGCTCGCCGCCTGCGTCTACGTCTCCTCGAGCGCGATCGCGATCAAGGGGCTCATCGACTTCCGCCGCCTGGGCGACGACGAGACCGACCTCGTGCTCGCGATCCTCGTCGTCGAGGATCTGGCCATCGCCTTCATGCTCGGCTTCGCCGCCGCGGGCGGAGGGGAGGCGGCGGACACGCTCCTGCTCGTCGGCAAGGCGCTCGGCTTCATCGCCCTCGCCCTCGCGGCCGCCCGCTGGCTGAGACGCCCGCTCGACCGGCTGCTCGACCGCCTGCCGCTCGAGTTCTTCCTGCTCGCCGTGTTCGGCTTCCTGGTCGGCTCGGCCGCGCTGGCGGAGGAGCTCGGCCTCTCCGAGGCGATCGGGGCGCTCGCGGCCGGGATCGTCCTCTCCGAGACCTCCGTGCGCGAGCAGATCGAGGAGCGCTTCTTCAGCTTCCGGGACGTGTTCGCGGCCCTCTTCTTCTTCGTCTTCGGGCTCTCCATCGACGTCTCCGCGCTCGGGAAGGTCGGCTGGCTGGTGCTGCTCGCCGCCGTCCTCACGGTCGCGGGGAAGGTGGGCACGGGCTGGATCGCGGGCCGCGTCGGCGGCTTCACCAGCCGCCAGGGCTTCAACGCGGGCGTCGCCCTGATCGCGCACGGCGAGTTCACGATCATCCTCGCCCAGCTCGCGAGCCGGAACCCGACCATCCCCCTGGCCGACCAGCGCGACCTGGCGGCCTTCGCCGGCCTGTACGTGCTCGTCACGGCGATCGTCGGGATCGTGCTGATGAAGGAGTCGAAGCGCCTCGGCCGCGTGCTCTTTCCCGTGCGTAGACTGGAAGCGGAGGCCTGACGTGCCCGTCGATCTGCGAGAGACCAGGCTCCCCGGCGTCGGCGTCAAGTACGCGTTCGACACGGCGCACGGCGGGCGCGTGGCCGTGATCCTCCACAACGACGGCCAGCGCGAGATCTACTGGTACGAGCGCGGCGAGGACGACGAGCCCGCCGCCGTCATCGAGCTCCGCGACGACGAGGCGCGCCAGCTCGGCGCGATCCTCGGCGGCGCCTACGAGCGCCCGAAGATCGTCGAGGAGCTGGAGATGGCGCTCCGCGACCTGCAGATCGAGTGGATCCCCGTGCCGGACACGAGCCCGGCGATCGGCAAGTCGCTCGCCGAGTGCAAGCTCCGAGCGCGCACGGGCGTGACCGTGATCGCGATCCTGCGCGAGCCCGAGTCGGTGAGCGGCGCCCAGCCCGAGGACGTGATCCAGAAGGGGGACACGCTCGTCGCCGTCGGCAAGGCGGGGGAGTTCGCCGAGTTCCGCCGCCTGCTCGCCGAGGGCCCCTTCGACGACGCCGGGTAGCTACCCGGATCCTGCGGTTGGGGGCGAGTAGGCGCCCGAGGAACGTCCTCCCTGCCGCTCACCATGGGCGTTGACACGACGTCCCGCGAGCGACAGGGAGGCACTCGTGAAGGTGAAGGTAACAGAGCGGTCGGCGCT
>DATLYP010000092.1:0-9391 GCA_035574655.1 Gaiellaceae bacterium | reverse complement strand
CGACCGCCGCACGCGGCGGGCGTTCGGCGTCCGCGGGCGGCCGCTGCTCGGGCAGCGGGAGCTCGCCGTGGGCGCGGTCGGGTGGGACGTCGCCGTGCTCGAGTTCCGGCTGCGGCGGTGGGGCCTGCCCGAGCGCGCGGTCGACGGCCGCTTCACGCGCGCGACGGCGGCGGCCCTTCGCCGCTTCCAGCGCCGGCACGGGCTCCTCGTGGACGGGATCGCGGGACCGATGACGTACCGGGCGCTCGCCCGGCGAGGTCGCGTCCTCGTGCACCGCGTCCGGCCGGGGGAGAGCTTCTTCTCCATCGCCGCCCGCTACCACGTCAGCCCCTGGCAGCTCGCCCGCGAGAACCGCATCCCCCTGACCCGGGTGATCGTGCCCGGCCAGCGGCTCCTCCTCCCGCGCGGGGCGACGCTGCGGCGCCCGGCCGCGGCGGGGGCGCAGCCCGCGAGCCGGGAGGCGGTGCGAGCGGCGCTCGACCGCTGGTCGCGGTACTACGGCGTCGACCCCAAGCTCGCGCGGGCGCTCGCCTGGATGGAGTCGGGGTTCCAACAGGACGTCGTCTCGGGCGCCGGCGCGATCGGCGTGATGCAGCTCCTCCCGGAGACGTGGGAGTTCGTGGACGCGGTGCTGCTCGGCTTCCGCACTCCCCGCGACTACGAGGGGAACGTGCGGGCGGGGGTCCGCTACCTGCGCTGGCAGCTCGACCAGTTCGGAGGGGACGTGCGCCTCGCGCTCGCCGGCTGGTACCAGGGGGCGCGGGCCGTGCGGGAGCGCGGGGTGTACGGGGAGACGAAGGAGTTCGTCCGCATCGTGCTCGCGCTCTACGGGACGGTCTGACCCGCGCGGCCGGGGCGCGGGATCCACCCGTTATGGTCACCGGCATGCGCGACGCGCCCCGAGACGAGGAGGAGTTCGCGCGCTGGCGGGCCGAGGCCGAGCGGGCGCTCGCCGCCGCCCGCGTGCAGGCGGAGGCGGGGCTGCACAACTGGGCCTGCTTCGCGGCCGAGCAGGCGGCGCAGCTCGCGGTCAAGGCGCTCCTGCACGGGCTCGGCCGCGGCCCCTGGGGCCACGATCTCGTCCGGCTCGGCGAGCGCGCCGCGGAGGCCGGCGCGGCGTTCCCGCCCGAGGTGCTGGATGCGATGCGCCGCCTGGGGCGGCACTACATCCCCGCCCGCTACCCGGACGCCCACCCCTCCGGGCCCGCGGCCGCGCACTACGCGGAGGCGGACGCGGCGGAGGCGCTCGCCGACGCGGAGGCGGTTCTCGGGGCGGTCGACCGCGCCTGGGAGTCGCTTCCGTGAGCGAGGCGCTCGCGGAGCGGGCCCGGGAGCGCGAGCGTCTGCTCGGGCTCGCCCGCTCCTACCTCGAGCGCCTCTCCCGCCGCCACCCCGTGCTCGCGGCGGCGGTCGTCGGCTCCGTCGCCCGCGGCGACTTCAACGTCTGGAGCGACGTGGACGTCGTCGTGGTCGCCGACGGCCTGCCCGAGCGGGCCCCCGAGCGCGGCCGCCTGCTCGTCGCGGACGCGCCCGGCGGCGTGCAGCCGGTCGGCTACACGCCCGAGGAGCTCCGTGAGGCGCTCCGCCGCGGCAACCCGCTCGCGCGCGAGGCGGTGGCCTCGGGCGTCGTCCTCCACGGCGTCGAGGTCTTCCGCCGCATCGCCGCCGACGCCGACGGCTGAGCCACCCCCGAAACGCGCCGCGGCCTCGAGCCGCGCGGCGCCCGGCCGCGCCTACGTCCGCGTTCGGATCAGCTCGTTCAGTTGCTGGGCGCGCGGGTTGAGCACGGCCTCCGCCTGCTCGGCGCCCGTGACCGGCAGCGCCTCCCGGTCGAGGAGCCCGACTTGCACGAGCAGGGACGCCTGATCCCAGTAGATGTGCTCGTGCGCGATCTTCCCGCCCACAACTCTCGCGACCACGCAGAAGGGGAGCCGCACCCGCCGCCCGCTGGGTGGGACGCCGGGCAGGAGCTGCGGCATCTCGATGTCGTGGGTGAAGGAGAGGACGAGCTCGTCCACGACCTGCTCCTCGCCGACCGTCCGCGAGACCGGCGTGATCTCCGTGTCCGCCGGCCACTTGCCGATGAAGTAGCGGCCGTAGAAGTCGCGCACCGCCTCGCGGCCGACGCCCCCGGTCATGACCGGGACGTGGTTGACGTACGGGTCGTCGGTCATCGTCGCCATCGTCCGCTCCAGGTCGAGGTGGACGAACTCGGCCGCGACGTGCTCGTCGAAGACAGCCCCGAGGTCGGGTTCGCGCGCCATCAGCACCGTCGAACCTATCACGGACGGACCCCGCTTGACATGTCACAGGCGCGTATGACTGAATCCAGGTGTGCTCCTGCGCGAGGTCGAGTACGCCCGTCCGGCCACCCTCGAGGAGGCCGTCGCCCTGCTCTCCGAGCACGAAGGGGCGCGCCCGCTGGCCGGCGGGCAGACGCTGATCAACGTGATGAAGGCGCGCGCCGCCGCGCCCGACGTCCTCGTCGACCTGGCCGATCTGGAGGAGCTGCGGCGGATCGGCTTCGCGGCCGACGGCTCGCTCGAGCTTGGCGCGATGGTGACCTACGCGCAGCTGGTCGAGTCGGCGGAGGTCGAGGTCGCCCGGCCGATTCTCGCCGAGGTGGCGGCGACGATCGGGGACGTCCAGGTCCGGAACCGGGGGACGGTGGGAGGGAACGTGTGCGTCGCCGACCCGACCAACCACCTGCCGCCGCTCCTCGTCGCGCTCGACGCCCGCTTCACGATCCGCGGGCCCGCCGGCGAGCGCACCGTCCCCGCGGACGAGTTCTTCCTCGGCGTGTACATGACCGCCGTCGGCGAGGGCGAGCTCCTGACCCGGATCTCGGTGCCTCCGCCGAACGGCGCCGGCGACGGCTTCGCCGGGGTGACCATCGGCAAGCACGGGACGTACGTCGCGAACGCGGCCGCGACCGTCTCCGCCGAGGGCTCCGTGCGCGTGGCGCTCGGCTGCGTGGGGCCCACCCCCGTCCGGGCGACGCAGATGGAAGAGCGGCTCTCGGGCGGCGACCTCTCCGAGGAGGCGGTGCGCGCGGCCGCGGCCGGCCTGGGCGCGTCGCTCGACCCGCCCTCGGACGCGCACGGCTCCGCCGACTACCGCCGGCACATCGCCGAGGTGTCCGCCGTGCGCGCCGTCCTGCAGGCCTCGGCACGGAGGAAGGGGTAGATGGCGACGACGCCTGTGTCCAGCAAGGTCGTGTCCCTCGAGATCAACGGGGAGCAGGTGGAGCTGGAGGTGCCCGCGCGGCGCCTGCTCGTCCACTTCCTCCGCGACGACCTGGGGCTGACCGGGACGCACGTCGGCTGCGACACCGGCAACTGCGGCGCCTGCACCGTCCACCTGAACGGGCTGCCCGTGAAGAGCTGCATGCTCCTCGCCGTGCAGGCGGACGGGGCGCGCATCCGCACGGTGGAAGGGCTCGCGCCGGACGGGGAGCTGACCCCGCTCCAGCGCGCGTTCAACGAGCACCACGCGCTCCAGTGCGGCTACTGCACGCCGGGCATGCTGATGAGCGCGACCGCGCTGCTCGAGCGCAACCCGCACCCGACCGAGGAGGAGGTCCGTATCGCCTTGCAGGGCAACATCTGCCGCTGTACCGGGTACGTCAACATCGTGGAGGCGGTGCTCGCCGCCAGCCGGGGTGAGAGCGCATGACGACGGTCACCGAGCAGCCTACGACCACGCTCAAGAAGGGCTTCATCGGGCAGTCGATCCCCCGGAAGGAGGACCGCCGGCTCGTCCAGGGCCAGGGCACGTTCTTCGACGACGTGCGCCGGCACGGGATGGCCTACGTCCACTTCGTCCGCTCCCCCTACGCGCACGCGCGCATCGTCTCCGTCGACGTCTCCAAGGCCCTCGAGCTGGAGGGGGTGTACGGGACGATCACCGGCGACGAGGTGGCGATCCAGACCGACCCCTTCTTCGAGATGTCGGTGGAGCCGGGGAACAAGATCAAGGACTACGCGCTCGCGGTGGGCAAGGTGCGGCACATGGGAGAGCCGGTGGCCGCGGTGGCGGCCGCGACGCGCGAGCTCGCGCGCGACGCGGCCGAGCTGATCGAGGTCGAGTACGAGCCACTGCCCGTGGTCCTCGACGGCGAGGAGGCGCTCAAGGACGAGGTGATCCTGCACGAGGAGGCGGGCTCGAACGTCGTCTGGTCGGGCGTCTTCGAGTGGGGCGACCCCGACCGCGCGCTCGCCGAGGCCGACCACGTGGTCCGCATCGAGCGGCTCTACTTCCACCGCTTCTCCTCGACCCCGCTCGAGTGCGCGGGCGCCCTCGTCGAGTACGACAAGGGCACCGGCGAGTGGACGATCATCTGCAACCACCAGATGCCCGGGGTGGGGGCGATCTGGATGGCCCCGGCGCTGCGGGTGGGGATCGACAAGCTGCGCTTCGTCACCCACGACATCGGGGGCGGCTTCGGGAACAAGATCTGCCTCCACCCCCAGTACGTCGTCCTCTGCCTGCTCGCCCGCAAGCTGGGGCGGCCCGTGCAGTGGACGGAGTGGCGCACCGACCAGCACACGGCGAACGCGCACGGCAACGAGCGCACGTTCCTGGACGTCGAGGTGGCCGTGAAGGCAGACGGCGAGCTGACCGGGTTCAAGGTGCGAGCGATCGACGACTGCGGCGCCTTCCCCCGCTACGAGCCGCTCGGCTGCATCATCTGGGCCCAGGTCACGCCCGGCATGTACCGCTGGCGGAACATCCGGGTCGACTTCACCCAGGTCTGCACGAACAAGTCGCCCGTCTCCCCGAACCGCGGCTACTCGCGCATGCAGCACCTGTGGCTGACCGAGCGGATCATCGACATCGTCGCCCACGAGCTCGGCTTCGACCCGGTCGAGATCCGCAAGCGCAACTACGTGAAGGCCGAGGAGATGCCCTACGAGACCCCGAACGGCTGCGTCTACGACTCGGGCGACTACGCGGCCGCGCTCGACCAGGCGCTCGAGCTGATCGACTACGGGTCGATCGAGGAGCGGCGCAGGGAGGCGGCCGCCCGCGGGAAGCTGCTCGGCGTGGGGATCGGCTCCACGCTCGACTCGGGCACGAACAACTTCGGCCAGTCCACGCTCCTCAACCCCGACCTGCAGTTCTCCGGGAACAACGAGGCGGCCTCCGTCAAGCTCGACATCTTCGGGGAGGTGGTGGTCACGCTCGGCACCGTCCCCCAGGGGCAGGGGCACGAGACGACGGCCGCGCAGGTGGTGGCGGACATCCTCGGCTGCTCGCCCGACCAGGTGAACGTCCGCCGCGGCCACGACACCTGGTTCAACTCGCACGCCGGCTTCTCGGGGACGTACGCGAGCCAGTTCGCCTTCACCGGCCTGGGCGCGGTGAAGGGGGCGGCCGAGCTCCTGCGGGACGAGATGGTCAAGCTCGCCGCCTTCGTGCTGCAGGTGGACGAGAGCCAGATCGAGCTCGCGGACGGCATGGCCCGGGTCAAGGACGGCCCGCCCGAGGCGGCGCTTCCCTTCATGGCCCTGGGCGCGATCGTGAACGCGAACAACGCGTTCCTCCCGCCCGACTTCAACCCGACGCTCAACCACCGCTACGTCTGCCGGCCCTACTTCGGGGTCGTGGACAAGGAGCGCAAGACCGGCAAGCTGACCCTCACCTACGCCGTGCAGGTGCACGCCGCCGTCGTCGAGATCGACCCGGAGACGGGGGAGGTGGAGATCGTCGACTACGCCGCGGTGGACGACTGCGGGGTGCGCATCCACCCGCAGATCGTCGAGGGACAGGTGCACGGGGCGACCGCGCACGCGATCGGCGCCGCGCTCTACGAGGCGTTCGTCTACGACGAGGAGGGGACGCTCCTGACCGCCAACTTCTACGACTACCACGTGCCGCACGCGCTCGACATGCCGCCCCTGAAGACGGGCGCGCTCGAGTCGCCCTCCCCGGTCGCCCCGCTCGGCGCGAAGGGCATGGGCGAGGGCGGGGGCGGCGGCATCCACTGCCTCTGCGCCGCGATCCAGGACGCGCTCAGGCCGGCCGGGGCGCCGATCGTCTGGGCGAGCCACAACCCGCCGCACAGGGTGTGGGAGATGCTGCAGGATCCCGAGGCAACCCGCCGCAACGTCACCGTGGAGTCGCGATGATCGTCAAAGGACAGAAGGAGCTTTCCGCCTCCCGCGAGGTCGTGTGGAGCGTGATCAACGAGCCCGCCGAGATGGCCAAGCTGATGCCCGGCGTGGAGAGCTTCGAGGTCCAGGACGAGCGGCACTGGACGGCGAAGGTCAAGGTCCCCCTCGGGCTCGGCGGGCTGAAGATGACAATCAACTTCGAGCGGCTCGAGGAGCGTCCGCTCGAGTTCGCCTCCATGCGGGCGAAGGGCACCGGGGTGGGGGCGCTGATGGACATGACCACCTCCTTCACCCTCTCCGACGCGGCCTCCGGGACGACGATGGACTGGGAGGCGGACGTGCGCATCGCCGGCCCCGTGGGGGCGATGGGGCAGCGGGTCCTGCAGCCGATCGTGAACCAGCAGGTCTCGCATGTGCTCGCGGCCCTGGAGAGGCGGGTGAACGAGGTGGCGGCAGCACGGGCGCCGGCGGCCTCCGAGGCTGGCGCGGCGGGAGGAGCCGAGGGCGAGCCCTCGACGGGGGGCGCCGCCGAGGGGATCCATCCCGCCTCCCCGGAAGCCTACGAGCCGAAGCCGGAAGGCCCGACGCAGTCCACCCAGGGCTCCTGAAGGGCCCCGGGGACAGCGCCGCCAGGTAAGGTCACACTGACATGTCACCGCCGTTCCGCATCGGCGTCATGCAGCTGACGATGGAGCCGCTCGAGGAGATGCTCGCCTCCGCGCGCGCGATGGACGAGGCGGGGATGGACACGATCTGGCTCGCGGAGGCCTACCCGTGGTGGCGCAAGCACGGGATGGAGGCGCGCTCCTCGACCGTCGTCTCCGCCCTGATCGCGCGGGAGACGCGGCGGCTCACCGTCGGCTGGGGGATCATCACCCCCTTCTCGCGCCACCCGGTGCAGGTGGCCATGGACGCCCGCGTGGTGCAGGAGGCGGCTGGTCCCGGGCGCTTCCTGCTCGGCTTCGGCACCTCGAAGATCTTCCTCAACAACATCCGCGCTCAGACGAAGAAGACGCTCGGCCCGATGCGGGACGCGGTCGCGATCGTGCGCGGCGTGCTCTCCGGCGAGCCGTTCGAGTACGAGGGGGACACGTGGAGCGCCTCCGTGCCGGGGCTGCGCCCGGAGGCGGAGGCGCCGCGGGAGGTTCCGCCCGTGTACGTGGCCGCGACCGCGCCGAGGATGCAGGCGCTCGCGGGCGAGATCGCGGACGGCTGCCTCACCCCCTCGATCACCACGCCCGCCTTCGTCCGCTACACGCGGGAGAACGTGCAGGCCGACATCGACATCGGCTGCACGATCGTCGCCTCCATCCACGAATCGGATCGCGACGCCGGCCGGGACGGGGCGCGCGAGATCGCCGCCATGTACCTGGCGAACAAGTTCCAGAACATCAAGGGCGCCGCCGACACGCTGCTCGAGCTCGCCGGGATCGAGATGGAGGAGCTTGCCCCGGTCGCGGAGGCGATGGAGCGGGGCGGCCGGCTCGCCGCCAAGGAGCTCGTCAGCGACTCGCTGCTCGACCGCTGCAAGCCGATCGCCGGCACGCCCGCCGACTGCATCGAGGCGATCGAGGAGTACCGCGAGGCGGGCTGCACGCACGTCATGCTGGAGCTGTGGGGCGCGCGCCGGCACGAGCAGATCCGCCTCTTCGGGGAGAAGGTGCTCCCGCACGTTCGGCGATGAGGATCGACGAGCGCCGCCTCGCCGACCTGGCGCTCCGCCTCGTCTCCACGCCCTCCTTCACCGGCTCCGAGGAGGCGTGCGCGCGCGTGCTCGGGGAGGAGCTGCGCGCGCTCGGCCTGCAGGTGCAGTGGCAGCAGGTGGAGGAGGGCCGCGCCAACGTGCTCGCGACCTGGCCGGGCGAGGGCGGCGGCCCCACGCTCATGTTCAACGGCCACCTGGACACCTCCTACTCGGGCCGCGAGCCGTGGCTGCAGGGGATCCCCGGTTTCCAGCCGCAGGGCTTCGAGCGGGGCGGGCGGATCTACGGGCTCGGCATCTCGAACATGAAAGGCGCCCTCGCGTGCTACGTGGAGGCCGTGCGCGCGCTCCAAGAGGCGGGCGTCCGGCTGCGCGGCGACCTCTTGGTCGCCGGCGTCTGCGGCGAGATCGAGAAGGCGCAGCAGGGGGAGGCCCAGGGAGCGGAGTACCGCGGCTACGCCGCTGGCTCCCGGTACCTGGTCACGCACGGGGGGGCCGCCGACATGTGCATCCTGGGCGAGCCGACCGAGAACCGACTCGTCCTCGCCCACTTCGGGGCGCTCTGGCTACGGCTGGCGGTGCGCGGGCCGTTCGTCCACACCGCCTTCTCGGCCGGGCGGCTGGAGGAGAACTCGGTGGTGCGCATGCGCGCGATCCTCGATCGCGTGCTCGAGTGGCTGCCCCGCTGGGAGGAGGAGATGAGCTACGAGGGCGTACGGGGGGTGGCGAGCATCGGCGGCATCCGCGGCGGCTTCGGCTGGCGCGCCTCCCGCACCCCGCACGAGACGGAGCTCTTCCTCGACCTGCGCGTGCCGCCGGACGTGCCGATGGCGCAGGCGCGCCGGCGCGCGCTCGCCTGGGCGCGGTCGCTGGACGGGGTGGAGGCGGAGGCGTACGTGACCGCTCCCGGGGCGGCGATCGAGGACGGGCATCCGCTCGTCGCCGCGGTCGCCGAGGCGCACCGCGAGGTGTTCGGGGCCGAGCCGGAGCGCGACGTGACCCGCTGGTTCTCCGACGCCTCCGTGCTCACCCGGTACGGGATCGCGACGCTCAACTACGGCGCCTCCAGCGGGCTCCCCGACCCTGAGCTGGGCGAGAACCTGGCGCTCGAGGAGCTCGTGCGGACGGCCGAGGTGTACGCGCGGGCGGCGGTGACGATCTGCGGGGCGGCGGAGTCGTGAAGCTCGTCACCTTCGGGGAGGGCGCCGGGCGCGTGGGCGTGCTCGAGGGCGAGGAGATCGCCGTCCTCGACGTCCCCACCATGCGCGAGTACTTCGAGCGCGGCGGCGCCGACGAGACGGGGGAGCGGGTGCCGCTCGCGGAGACCCGGCTGCGGGCGCCCATCATCCCGAAGAAGCTCTTCCACACGGCGGGCAACTTCCGCGAGCACGAGGAGGAGTCGAAGCGTGTCGGCTGGACGCATGAGATCGCGCCCTGGATCGTCTTCTTCCAGAACGTCGATGCGATCGTCGGCCCGGACGAGCCCGTCATCTACCCCGAGCACCTGACCGAGGAGCTCGACTACGAGCTCGAGCTGGCGGTCGTCCTGCGCAAGTCGGGGAAGTGGTTCTCG
>DATLYP010000091.1:0-8043 GCA_035574655.1 Gaiellaceae bacterium | reverse complement strand
GGCGCTCGCGTTCGAGGAGCTCGTCCGCCTCCAGCTCGCGCTGGCGCGCACGGCCGCGCTGCGCGCGCGGGCGTCCGCGGTGCCGCTCGGCGCGCCCGGCCCGCTCCTCGCGGCGTACCGGGAAGCGCTCCCCTTCACGCTCACGCGCGACCAGGAGCGCGCGCTCCGGGAGATCGACGCCGACCTCGCCCGGACGACGCCGATGCAGCGGCTGCTGCAGGGCGACGTCGGCTCGGGGAAGACGGTCGTCGCCCTGTACGCGCTGCTGCGGGCGGTCGAGGCCGGCCGCCAAGCGGCGCTGATGGCCCCCACGGAGACGCTCGCCGAGCAGCACTTCCTCACGATCGAGGAGTTGTGCGGGACGCTCGGCGTCCGCGTCCACCTGCTCACGAGCTCGCTCCCCGCCCGCGAGCACGCGCTCGTCCGGCAGCTGATCGCCTCCGGGGACGCGAGCCTCGTCGTCGGCACGCACGCTCTGATCCAGGAGCAGGTCGAGTTCCGCGACCTCGCCGTCGTCGTGGTGGACGAGCAGCACCGCTTCGGCGTCGGCCAGCGGCACGCGCTCGCCGAGGGGCGGAGCCCACATGCCCTGCACATGACGGCCACGCCGATCCCGCGGACGCTCGCCCTCACCGTCTACGGCGACCTGGACGTGAGCGAGCTCACCGTCCTCCCCGACAACCGCAAGCCGGTGATCACGCGCTGGATCCCCGAGGAGCGCGCCTCCGAGGCGTACCGGCGGCTCACCCGCCTCCTGCGCGAGGGCCGTCAGGCCTACGTCGTCTGCCCCCTGATCGAGCAGTCGGAGACGACCCGGGCGCGCGCCGCCGAGCAGGAGGCGGAGCGCCTGCGCGCGCACGAGCTGCGCGGCTTCCGCGTCGGCTGCCTGCATGGCAGGCTCCGCCCCCAGGAGCGGCGGGCGCTGATGGCGCGCTTCAAGGCGGGGGAGCTCGACGTGCTCGTCGCGACGACGGTGATCGAGGTCGGCGTCGACGTCCCGAACGCGACCGTGATGATCGTGCAGGAGGCCGACCGCTTCGGCCTCGCCCAGCTGCACCAGCTGCGCGGGCGGGTGGGGCGAGGGGCGGAGCAGTCCTACTGCCTGCTCGTGTCGCGGTCGCGCGAGGAGCTGACGGAGAGCGCGGTCGAGCGGCTGGAGGCGATGGTCGCGACCACGGACGGGTTCGAGCTCGCCGAGCGCGATCTCGAGATTCGCGGCGAGGGGCAGCTGCTGGGCGCGCGCCAGTCCGGCCTCTCCGACCTGCGCTTCGTCCGCCTCCGCCAGGACCGGGCGCTTCTCGAGCGCGCGCGCGCGGCAGCCCGCACGGTCGCCGACGACGGGCCGCTCGCCGCCGAGGTCGACCGGCTGCTCGCGGGCGCGGAGCACCTCGGCGCCTCGTAGCCCGTGCCCCCGTGAGGATCGTCGCCGGCTCACGCAAGGGGCGCCGGATCGCCGCCCCGCGCGGCGCGGGGACGCGTCCCACCGGCGACCGGGTGCGCGAGGCGATCTTCGCCCTCCTCGGCCCCGTGGAGGGCGCCGCCGTCCTCGACCTCTTCGCCGGCTCGGGCGCGCTCGGGCTGGAGGCGCTCTCCCGCGGCGCCGCCTCCTGCCTCTTCGTGGAGCGCGACCGCGAGGCCTGCCGCGTCATCGAGCGGAACCTGAGCACGCTCGACTTGCCGGGCGGCAGGGTGCTCTGCCGGGGCGTGCCGGAGGCGCTGCGCGGGGAGGCCGCCCGCCGCCGCCGCTACGACCTCGTCCTCGTCGACCCGCCCTACGATGAGTGGCCGCGGTACGAGCCGCTCCTCGCCCGGCTGCTCCCGCCCGTGCTCGCCCCCGGGGCGCGGGTCGTGGTCGAGACCGAGGCGCGCGCCGAGCCCCAGCTCCCCCTCGACCTCGTCACGACCCGCCGATACGGTTCCGCGCGAGCGACCGTCTTCCGCGCCCCGTGATCACCGCCATCTGCCCCGGCACGTACGACCCCGTCACGAACGGGCACGTGGACATCATCCGGCGCGCGGCCGCCATCTTCGACCGGATCGTGGTCGGCGTCGTGCAGCACCCGCAGCACAAGGCGACCTTGTTCTCGGTCGAGGAGCGCGTCGGCTTCCTCGAGGAGGCCCTCGCCGGGCTGGAGAACGTGGTGGTGGACGTGTTCTCCGAGCTCGTCGTCGACTTCGCGCGCAAGCACGGGGCGAAGACGATGGTCAAGGGGCTGCGCGTCATCTCCGACTTCGAGTGGGAGTTCCAGATGAACCACCTGAACCGCCAGCTCGCGCCCGACGTCGAGACCCTGTACGTGATGGCCAGCCCGCAGTACAGCTTCGTCTCCTCGAGCGGCGTGAAGGAGATCGCCGCCTTCGGCGGCAGGGTGGACGAGCTCGTCCCGCCCGCGGTCGCGCGCCGCTTCGCCGAGCTCTACCCCGGCGGGCGACCCGGTGCCCCCGTCTCCCCCCAGGAGTAGACTTCGCCGCTCATGGACGTCCTGGTGCTGATCGACAAGCTCGAGGATCTCGTGCACAACGCCAAGGCGGTGCCGCTCACCGACCAGGTGCGCGTCGACCGCGAGGAGGTGTACGAGGTGCTCGACCAGATGCGGGCGACGATCCCGGAGGAGATCAAGCAGGCCCGCTGGATCGTCAAGGAGCGGCAGGAGATGCTCGCGGAGGCCAAGCGGGAGTGCGACCGCATCATCCAGGAGGCCCGCGAGCAGGCGATCCGGGAGGCCTCGCAGACGGAGATCGTCAAGATCGCGGAGCGGCAGGCGGAGGAGATCCTGGAGGAGGCGCGGCGGCAGGCGCGCGAGACGCGCCTGGAGATGGAGGACTGGGCGGACTCCATCCTCTCCACGCTCGAGGTCAACCTGGAGAAGTTCCTGGCCGCGGTCAAGCGCGGGCGGGAGCGGCTCCACGAGCGCTCCCAGGAGACGGTCGTCGCCGGCATCGGCCCCGAGCCGCTCGAGCAGCCGGAAGAGCTCGAGCGCTTCGGCGCCTAGCTCGGCGGCTACGCGGCCTGCAGCGCGGCGCCGAGCTCGCCGCAGACGGCGATCGCGGCCGCGACGAACGCCTCGCTCGCCGGCGTGCGGTGCCGGTCGCGGTGCCAGACGAGCCCGATCACGCGCGGGGGAATGCGGCCCTGCAGGTCGATGACCTCCACGCTCGGGTCGTCCTCGTCCACCGTCAGGCGGGGGGCGACGCTCACCCCGACGCCCGCGCCGACGAGGCCCTGCACCGTCCCGTTGTTGTCGGAGCGGAAGACGAAGGTCGGCGTCCGGCCGGTGGCCGCCAGCCGCGACTCGACCTCGTCCATCGCCTGGCAGCGGTTGAAGCCGATCAGCGGCTGCATGGCGATCTCGCGCAGGCTGGGCGGGCGCCCGAGCCCGGCGAGCGGCGACCCCGTGGGCACGAGGAGCACGTACGGGTCGTGTAGGAGCTCGACGGCCTCGTAGGGCCCGGCGGGTACGGGAAGCGTCCAGAAGGTGAGGTCGAGGTCGCCGCGCTCGACCATCTCCAGGAGCTCCCGCTCGTTCACGGACTCGTGCAGGACGATCTCCACCTTGGGGCGGGTCTCCGAGAAGCGCCGCAGGAGGACGGGAAGCACGCGCGTGCCGACGCTCTGGAACGTGCCCACGCGCAGGCGGCCGGCCTCGCCCGCCTGCAGCGCGAGCATGTCCGCCTTCGCCGCGGAGAGCCGGGCCTGGATCGCCTCCGCATGCCGGAGCAGGATCTGCCCGGCCTCCGTGAGCGACACCGGGCGGGGCCCCCCGGGGCGCTCGACGAGACGCAGGCCCGTGATCCGCTCGAGGGCCGCGATCTGCTGGGAGACCGCGGACTGGGTGTACCCGAGGAGCTCGGCGGCCCTCCCGAAGGAGCCCGCGTCGGCGACCGCCTTCAGCGCGAGCAGGTGCCGCAGGTCGAGGTTGAGCCAGCGATCAGCTTTCATGATCGAAATCTAGCAAGACCGAAGAGGAGCTAATGCAAAGAGGCGCTACCCTGGCGGCGTGGCGCATGCGATCGATCTCCGCAGGCTGCGGCTCCGTCCGGGCGAGGTCCGGCGCGAGATCCTGGACCTGGAGGCGGAGCGCTTCCTGCTCGGGGGGCAGCGGTACGAGACGGCCGGGGCGTCCCTGCGGGCGGAGCTCGACCTCACCCGGGCCTCCGGGGCGCTCGTCCTCGACCTCCGGCTCGAGACCGAGGTCTCGGGCCCGTGCATGCGCTGCTTGGGCGCGGCCGCGGTCGACGTCTCCGTCAGGGCGCGCGAGCTGCACGACCCGCGCGGCGCCGCCGGCGACCCCCTCCGCTCCGAGTACGTCCTCGACGAGATGCTGGACGTGGCCGCCTGGGCCCGGGACGCCGTCGCGCTCGCCCTTCCCGAGCCCATCCTCTGCCGCCCCGAGTGCGCCGGCCTCTGCGCCGTCTGCGGCCGGGATCTGAACGTCGAGCCGCACGAGCA
The DNA here is from genome assembly GCA_035574655.1 of Gaiellaceae bacterium. Taxonomy (GTDB): domain Bacteria; phylum Actinomycetota; class Thermoleophilia; order Gaiellales; family Gaiellaceae; genus GMQP-bins7. Next base: position 3,593 of record DATLYP010000091.1, on the reverse strand, counting down.
CGCGATCGTCGAGGCGGACCCCCGCTGGGCGGCGCTCGAGCGGCTCCGCGGCGAGCTCTGACGGCGGGCCGGCGGAGGCGCGGGCTTCAGCCGGCGAGCGAGACGCGCAGAAGGGGGTCTACCCGACGATCCCGGCGAGCGGGACCTGCACGAGGCGGTAGCCCGCGATCCCGCCCAAGGGCGGGTCGCCGGAGCGGTACGCCTTCACGAAGAACTGCACGTTGAACCCGCTCCTTGGCTGCGGGAAGCGCCGGTTGGGGACGAGCCGCAGCGTGACCCAGCCGTCCGCGCCCGTCGCCCGGGTCTGGCCGGTGACGACGCGGGGCGTGGCCCGCATGAAGACGAGCGCGCCCGACACCGGCCGGCCCTGCTGCTGCGTCACCCGCACCTGGGCGATGATCGGCGCCGTGCGGCTGCGCACCGGGCTGGGGAAGAAGCGGACCTGCGCGACCACGAGCCGGTCGCCTGCCGCCCGCAGGCTGCTCACCGGCACGGACTGGCCCGGCGGAGGCGGCGGCGGCTGCTGGGCCCGCACGACCGCCGTCGGATCGGAGACCGCCGAGCGCTGGCCGGCGTCGTTGCGGGCAGTGACCCGCACGCGCAGGGTGCGGCTCAGGTCCGCCTCCGCGACCAGGTAGGCGGTGTCGGTCGCGCCGGCGATCTCGGCGCAGTCGTCCCCGGCCTGGTTGCAGCGCAGCCACTGGAAGCTGTACGTGATCGGCCGCTGGCCGACCCACTCGCCGCGGTTCGCCGTCAGCCGGCTCCCGACCAGGGGCGTGCCCGAGACGGTCGGCTCGCTGACGTTCACCGGCCGCGCCGACTGGATCACCTCGGTCGGGTTCGAGGTCGCGACCGCGGAGCCCTCCGCGTTCGTGGCGACGACCTGGGAGCGGATGCGGAAGCCCGCGTCCGCCTGCCGGACTAGGTACGTGTTCTCGCTCGCGTTCGAGATGCGCTGGCAGTCGGAGGCGTCGGGCGCTCCCCGGCCCTGGCAGCGGTACCAGCGGTAGCGGAACGTGATCGGCGGCGTGCCCGTCCACTCCCCGCGCGTCGTGCGCAGGACCTCGCCCACCATCGGCGTTCCGCCGACGCGCGGCTCGGCGAGGTTTCGCGGCGCGGCCGCGGTGGCCGCGCCGGAGGCGCCGGCGAGCGCCGCCGCGAACGCGACCGCGAGGCCGGCGACGATCCCGGCGACGGCGAGCAGGGCCAGGTACGCCCGCTGCACGGAGGCTGTTCCCGGATGTCTCATGTCTCCGTTCCCTCCTTCCCTCGGTCCTCTCCGGGGTACCCGGGAGCGACGCCGGCCGAGCGCGCGCCGCGGCAGCTCTTACGCATCCCTTACCGGGGCCTGAGCGTTTCCTCACCGCGGGCGGGAGTCGCCCCGCGGCTATACTCCGCGGCCGCTCATGGCCGTCCCCAAGCGGAAGACCTCGAAGGCGAGGCGCGACAAGCGCCGCGCCCAGCATGCGCTCGCCGCGCCGCGCCTCCAGCTCTGCCCCACCTGCCGGCGGCCGAAGCTGCCGCACCGCGTGTGCCCCACGTGCAAGACGTACCGGGGCCGGGACGTGGAGCCGCTGCGCGTCCAGGCCCCGTAGCCGGCCGAGCCGGGGCTCCGTCCCCCGCGTCCAGGCGCCCCCGCGGACGCGGGCACGGCGAGCGGCCGGAGAGCGCCCGCCGCGTCCCGTGTTAGCATCCGCGCGCTTTCCAGACCCGACGGACGACAAGTGAGGTTCCAGTGGCTTACTCGCGCGAGGAGATTCTCGAGCAGATCAAGGGGGTGCTGAGCGAGAAGCTCGGCATCGACGAGAGCGAGATCACCGAGGAGGCGTCCTTCGAGGAGGATCTCGGCGCCGACTCCCTCGACCTGGTCGAGGTCGTCATGGACCTCGAGGATCAGTTCGGGCTGAAGATCCCGGACGAGGACGCGCGCGAGCTCACCACCGTCGGCAAGGCGATCGACTACGTCATCGCGCACCAGGAGTGAGGCGGGCTCCGGGCCAGGGCCCGCGGAGGCGCTCGGGCGCCTGATCGCGGAGCTGCCCAAGGAGCGGCTCGACCAGGTCTTCACGCACGCCTCCTGGGCCGACGACCGGAGCGCCTCCTACGAGCGGCTCGAGTTCCTCGGCGACAGCGTGCTCGAGCTCGCGATCGCGCGGGCCGTCTTCGACCGCTTCCAAGACGCCTCGGAAGGCCGGCTGGCGAAGATCCGGGCGCACGTCGTCTCCCGTGCCAGCTGCGCGGCGGTCGCGCGGCGGCTCGGCCTCGGCGAGCGGCTGCTCGAGTACGCCGGCGGCCTGCCGCAGGACGAGCTCGACCGCATCTCGCGCAGCCGCAACGTGCTCGCCGCCGTGCTCGAGGCCGCGATCGCGGCGCTCTACCTCGAGCACGGCTTCGAGCGGATCGAGCCGGCGATCGTGGACGCGTTCGCCGAGCAGATCGAGTACGCGCGCACGAGCCACGTCGACTACAAGACGGAGCTGCAGGAAGCGCTCGCCCGCTCCGGCCGGCAGGTCCGCTACACGGTGCTGGAGGTGGAGGGCCCGCCGCACGACCGGCGCTTCGTCTGCGCCGCCCACGTCGGGGAGGCGCAGCTCGGGATCGGGCGCGGCTCGACGAAGAAGGCGGCCGAGCAAGAGGCGGCCCGGCAGGCGCTCGAGGCGCTCGGGGTCGTCCCCGAGCGGCTCTGAGGCAGCCTTTCGGCCGCTGCGCCCCGCCCGCACGCGCCCGGCGGCGGGAACCCGTCGTCCGCCGGCGCCTGGAGAATGCGGCGCGGTGCTCCGACCCGCTGCCCGCATCTGCGGCTGCGCGCCGCCTCCCCCTGGGGGAAAGAGTCCCTCGCCCGCGAACCCCCTATACACAGGCCGGCGATGCACCTGAAGGCGATCAAGATCCGCGGCTTCAAGTCCTTCCCGGACCCGGTCGAGATCGTCCTCGAGCCCGGCGTGGCGGTCGTGGTCGGCCCCAACGGGTCGGGGAAGTCGAACATCGTGGACGCGGTCGTGTGGGCCGCGGGCTCGCTCACGCCCTCGGAGCTGCGCGCCGAGCGGCCCGACGACGTCCTCTTCGCCGGCGGCGGCGACCGGAAGCCGGCGGCGCACTGCGAGGTCGAGCTCGTGTTCGACAACACGGACGGCGCCTGGCCGGGCCTCGACTTCAGCGAGGTCTCGGTCGCGCGCCGCCTCGTGCGCGGCGGGGAGGGGCAGTACCTCGTCAACCGGGCTCCGGTCCGCCGCACCGACCTGGTCGAGCTGCTCGCCGACGTCGGCCTGGGCGCGGCGCTCCACTCGGTCGTCGGCCAGGGCCGGGTGGAGCAGGTGCTCGCCTCGCGCCCGCAGGAGCGGCGCGAGCTCGTCGAGGAGGCCGCGGGCCTGGGCAAGTTCAAACGCCGCCGACACCGGGCGGAGCTGAAGCTGGCCCGCGTCGCCGCCCAGGTCGAGCGGGCGCGGGACGTGGAGGAGGAGGTGCGCAAGCGGCTGCGCCCGCTCGCGCTGCAGGCGACGGCCGCGGAGCGGGCGGAGCGGCTGCGGCTGGAGGTCGCCGCGCTGCGGGCGCGGGTCGCGGAGCTCGACCTCGCGGCGGCGGAGGGGCGCCGG
>DATLYP010000090.1:0-16330 GCA_035574655.1 Gaiellaceae bacterium | reverse complement strand
CCGGCGGTCGCCGCTCGCCTGGGAGGGCCTCCCGAGCTCAGTCGAAGAGCGCCGGCTCGACCGCGATCCCGATCTCCTCCCCGAACTGCTGGAAGAGGTAGAAGAGGATGAGCGCGCCGCCCGCGAGCGCGAGGTCCTTCTGGAAGTGCGTCTGCTCCTGCAGCCGCTCCATCGGGTCCTCCACCTTCCAGAACGCGTGCATCCAGTACGCGGTCGCGACGAGGAAGGCCGCGATGACGAGCGCGGCGAGGTCGACCCAGAGGCCGATCACGATCATCACCCCGGCGAGCACGATCGCGACCCCGGTCAGGGGCGCCGAGAGCTCGGGCAGCGGCGCCCCCTTCGCCCGCGCGTACTCGACGGCCATCGCGCGCTTCGCGAGGTGGAAGGCGAGGCCCGAGAGGATGAAGACGGCGGCGAAGAGGATGCGTCCGACGAGCAGGACCCAGTCCATCGAGGCCTCCTTTCTTGAGCGCGCGTAGCCTAGCGCGCCGTTGCCTTCCAGGGCGCGAGCCCCTCAGGGGGAGACGGCGGCCGTGAGCCCGGGGCGCACGAGCTTCGGCGGGGCGACGAGGCCCGCGTCCTTGACCGGCAGCTCGAGCGGCCGCGCGAGCGGCGGGGCGCCGAACGAGGCGCGCACGCGCTCCTCCGGCGGCTCGCCGTAGAGCGTCGTCCGCTGGCGGGGGACGCGCCCGGCGGAGCGGATGAGCGCCTCCATGCGCTCGGGCGGCATCTCCTGCCCGTGCGCGGCGCCCGCCGAGCGGGAGATGGACTCGTTCATCAGCGTGCCCCCGAGGTCGTTGACGCCGGCGCGGAGCGCCTCGCGCGCCCCGTCGGGCCCGAGCTTCACCCAGGAGGCCTGGACGTTCCGGATCCAGGGATGCAGCGCGAGCCGCCCCACCGCGTGCACGAGCAGCGCCTCGCGGAAGGTGGGGCCGCGGCGGGCGAGGCCCTTCACGTACATCGGCGCCTCCATGGGCACGAAGGGGAGCGGGACGAGCTCGGTGAAGCCGCCCGTCCGCCGCTGCTGCTCCCGGGCGCGCAGGAGGTGGCGCGCCCAGCTGCGAGGGGTGTCCGCGTGCCCGAACATCAGCGTCACGTTCGAGCGCAGCCCGACCCGGTGGGCGGCGTCGTGCACGGCGAGCCACTGCGCGGTCGTCACCTTGTCCGGGCAGATGACGCGGCGCACCTCGTCGTCGAGCACCTCCGCCGCCGTGCCGGGGAGGGAGCCGAGCCCGAGGTCGCGCAGCCGCGCGAGGTACTCCTCCAGCCCCAGCCCGAGCGTGGCCGCGCCCTGCCAGACCTCGAGCGCGGAGAACGCGTGCACGTGGATCTCCGGCACCGCCTCCTTGATCGCCTGCACGACCGAGGCGTAGTAGTCGCCGGTGAAGGCCGGGTGGATCCCGCCCTGCAGGCAGACCTCGACCGCCCCCCGCTCCCACGCCTCCCGCGTGCGGCGGACGATCTCCTCGAGGGGCACGAGGTAGGGGGCGCCGCGCAGGTTGGCCGCCAGCCGGCCCTTGGAGAAGGCGCAGAAGCCGCAGCGGAAGTAGCAGACGTTCGTGTACTGGATGTTCCGGGTGACGACGTAGGTGACCTCGTCCCCGCAGACCTCCCGGCGCAGGCGGTCGGCGGCGGCGAGGACGCGCTGCGCCTCCTCCCCGCGCGCCTCGAGCAGGCGGGTCAGCTCGTCCTCGCCGAGCTCGTCGCCCGCGAGGTCGAGGGGGAGCGCGTCCCGGCGGACGAGGAACGGCACCGGCCCCGGCTCGCCCGGCGCCCAGGCGTCGTCGCGGGCGAGGCCGGAGGCGTCGGCCGCCCGGCGCACGTAGGGCGCGACCGCCGGGTCGACCCAGGTCTCCAGGCGCGCCACGTACTCCGGGTAGAGGGCGAGCCGGGGCGCGAGCTCGAGGCCGCGCGCGCGCGCCGCCTCCGCCAGCCGCTCCGCCTCCGGCCAGGGCGCCTCCGGGTTGACGTGGTCGATCGTCACCGGCGAGATCCCGCCGAAGTCGTCGATCCCCGCGTCGAGCAGGCGGGGGAAGTCGGCGTAGGCGAGGTTGGGCGGGGCCTGCACGTGCCAGGCGGGGCCGAGCAGGATGCGGGCGGCGGCGATCGTCCACACGTGCTCCTCGAGCGAGGGCTCCGGGTGGGAGGCCATGCGCGTCCCCGGCTTGGCGCGGAAGTTCTGGACGATCACCTCCTGCAGGTGCCCATGCTCCTCGCCGAGCGCCTTCAGGGCGAGGAGCGCCTGCAGGCGCTCCTCCCGGGTCTCGCCGATCCCGACCAGGATCCCGCTCGTGAAGGGGATGCGCAGCTCGCCGGCGAGCCGGATCGTCTCCAGGCGGCGCGCCGGGACCTTGTCCGGCGAGGCCCAGTGCGGCCCCCCGCGCGCCCCCAGCCGCTCCGCGGTCGTCTCCAGCATGATCCCCATGGAGGCGCTGACCGGGCGCAGGAGCTCCAGGTCCTCGCGGCTCATGACGCCCGGGTTCAGGTGCGGGAGCAGCCCCGTCTCCTCGAGCACGAGCCGGGCGCAGCGGGCGAGGTACTCGAGCGTCGTCCCGCAGCCGAGCGCGCGCAGCTCGCGGCGGGCGACCTCGTAGCGGCGCTCGGGCTTGTCCCCGAGGGTGAAGAGCGCCTCCCGGCAGCCGGCCCGGGCTCCCGCGCGGGCGATCGCGAGCACCTCCTCCTCGCGCAGGTAGGCGCGCTCGCCGCGGCGGGGCGGGCGGGCGAACGTGCAGTAGCCGCACACGTCGCGGCAGAGCGTGGTCAGGGGGATGAAGACCTTGGGCGAGTACGTGACGACCCGCCCCGGACGCAGGCGCCGCGCCTCCGCGAGGAGCTCCTCGAGCGGCGCCGTGAGCAGGTCGCGCACGCGCCCGAGCATACGCGCTCGCCGCGCCCGTCTCCGTTCGCACGGGCGCCCGGCGGGCGGTCAGGCGCCGGACGGCCGCCGACGCCCGGCGAGCAGCCGGCGGCCCGCGCGCCGGAAGAGCCCGCTCACCCCGTCGGGGACGAGGAACATGACGAGGATGAGCACGGCCCCGTACACGAGCGCGGGGCCGCCCGGGGCGCTCGTCCCCTTGAAGCGGTAGCCGCCCACCTCGAAGCCCTGGACGACGGCGTCGGGGAGGAGCGCCCCCAGGTCCTGCCCCTGCGCCCAGAGCGGCAGGAAGTAGACGAAGACGGCGCCGACGACGAGCCCGGAGAGGCCGCCCAGCCCGCCGACGACGACGCCCACGAGCAGGAAGATGGAGAGCGCGATCGGGAAGGTGTCCGGGTTGACGAAGGTGTTCGCGATCGCGTACAGGCCGCCGGCGAGGCCCGCGTAGGCGGCGCTGATCCCGAAGGCGAGCGTCTTGTAGCGGGCCAGGCTGATCCCGGAGGCGAGGGCGGCGACCTCGCTGTCCCGCACGGCCCGGAAGGCGCGGCCGGTGCGGCCGCGGAGGAGGAGCCAGGCGAGGGCGAAGGCGGCGAGCGCGAGCGTCCAGCACAGGTAGTAGAGCCAGTCGTTGAACGTGAGCGAGCGGCCGAGGAGCTCGACGTTCGCGATCGAGCCGGTCAGCTCCGGCAGCCCGAAGAGGTTGATCCCGGAGCCCCCGCCGGAGAACGTCTCGAAGCGCTTCAGGGCGGAGGGGAGGGCGACGGCGACGGCGAAGGTGGCGAGGGCCAGGTAGAGGCCGGAGAGGCGCAGCGCCGGCAGCCCGAAGGCGAGTCCGACGAGCCCGGCGGCAAGGGCCGCCGCGGGCAGCGTCCACACGTCCTTGATCCCGCCCCCGATCGACCCCCCGAACTGCTCGTTGCCGGCCATCAGGATCGCGGTCGTGTACCCGCCGATCGCCATGAAGGCGCCGTGGCCGAGCGAGATCTGGCCGGTGTAGCCGGTCAGGATGTTGAGGCCGAGGAGCGCGATCAGGTAGATCGCCACGTACGCGTACTGCTGGGCCTTGAAGTCGCCGATGAACGCGGGCAGCGCGTAGACGAGGAGGGCGAGCCCGACGAAGGCGGCGACGCCGGCGCGGCGGGCGGTGCGCGGGCTCATACGCGGTGCGCCTCCCGCCGCCCGAAGAGGCCGACCGGCCGCACGAGGAGCACGACGAGGATGATCAGGAGCGCCGCCGGCAGGCGCAGCTCCTCGGTGAACCAGGCGAACGGCTCGTAGCGGCTCACGTAGCCGAGCAGGTTCAGGAGCACGCCGAGCAGGAGGCCGCCGGCGACGGCGCCGAAGGGGGAGTCGATCCCGCCCAGGACGGCGGCCGCGAACGCGTAGATGAGGATCGCCTGCATCATCTGGGGGTCGAGCCCGACGGTGGGAGCGGTGAGCATCCCGGCCACCGCCCCGAGCCCGGCGGCCAGCCCCCAGCCGAGGGCGAGCATCCACGTCACGCGCACGCCCACGAGCCGCGCCTCCTCCGGGTTGACCGCCGCCGCCCGCAGGGCGAGGCCCAGCTTCGTGAGCTGGAAGAGTGCCCACAGGAGGAGGACCATCGCGAGCGCGACCCCGATCGCCCCCACGTCGTGGCGCGCGACGGCCACCCCGCCCACCGTGAACGTCTCCGTCCCGAACGGGCTCTCCAGCTGCTGCGGCTCGCCGCTCCACTGCCAGACGACGAAGCCGTTGATGGCGATCAGGAGGCCGATCGTGACGATGACGATGCGCAGGACGCTTCCCCGCTCGACGGGCCGGATGACGAGCCGGTGGACGGCCACGCCGCCGCCGAAGGAGAGCGCGAGCGTGACGGCGAACGCCGGCCAGTAGCTCCAGCCGTGGTTCGCGGTCAGCGTCCACGCGATGTACGTGGAGAGCGTCGCCATCTCCCCCTGCGCGAAGTTGATGACCCCGGTCGAGCGGTGGATGATCACGAGCGCGAGCGCGAGCAGGGCGTAGACGCCGCCCGAGGCGAGGCCGGAGACGACCTGCTGCGCGACGTCTGCGGCGGCGGCGAGGGGCATGGGCCTGCCGTCAGTAGCCGAGGTAGCTGCGCCGCACCGACTCGTTCCCGCGCAGCTCCTCGCTCGTGCCGGCGAGCGCGACGCGGCCCGCCTCGAGCACGTACGCGCGCGCCGACACGGCGAGGGCGATGCGCGCGTCCTGCTCGACGAGGAGCACGGTCAGGCCCTCCCGCTCGTTCAGCTCGCGGACGATGCGGTAGAACTCGCGCACGACCAAGGGCGCGAGGCCCAGCGAGGGCTCGTCGAGGAGGAGCAGCCGGGGCCGGCTCATGAGCGCCCGCGCGAGCGCGAGCATCTGCTGCTCGCCGCCGGAGAGCGTCCCCGCGCGCTGCGCGCCGCGCTCGGCGAGCCAGGGGAAGTAGCCCTGGATGCGGCGGATGTCCGCCTTCACCTGGCGGTCGCGCCGGACGTAGGCGCCCAGGCGCAGGTTCTCGGTCACCGTCAGCTCGACGAACGTCCCCCGCCCCTCCGGGACGTGCGCCACCCCGGCCCGCGCGACCTCCTCCGGCACGGGGCGGAGCGGCCTGCCGTCCAGCTCCACCGTCCCGCTGCGGGAGACGGTGCCGGAGATGGCGCGCAGGGTGGTCGTCTTGCCGGCCCCGTTGGCGCCGAGCACGGCGACCACCTCCCCCTCCCGGACGGTGAGGGAGACGCCGTGCAGGGCCTGCACGGGGCCGTAGCGGGCGCGCACGTCGTCGAGCTCGAGCAGGGTCTTCACCCGCTCTCTCCCGGCCGCGCCCGGGGCCCGCCCCCCGGCGGCGAGCCGGCCAGGTCGGCCTCCACGTCCTCCGCTCCCAGGTAGGCCTCGATCACCGCCGGATCGGCGCGGACCTGCTCGGGCGGGCCGTCCGCGATCGTGCGCCCGAAGCTGAGCACGTGCACGTGCTCCGAGACGGACATCACGAGCTGCATGTGGTGCTCGACGAGAAGGATGGTGAGCTCGAACTCCTCCCGCAGGCGGCGGATGAAGGCGGCGAGCTCGCCCACCTCCTCGTGGCTGAGCCCGCCGGCGGGCTCGTCCAGGAGGAGCAGGCGCGGGCGGGCGAGGAGGGCGCGGGCGAGCTCGACCCGCTTCTGCGTTCCGTAGGGGAGCGTGGCTGCGGGCACGTGCGCGAGCCCGCGCAGGCCGACGACGTCCAGGAGCGCGAGCGCCTCCCGCTCGCCCGCCTCCCGTCCGCGCGCGTGCCCGCCCACGAGCACGTTCTCGAGCACGGACATCGTCCGGAAGAGCTGCACGTTCTGGAACGTGCGGGCGATCCCGCGGCGCACGATCCGGTGCGGCGGCTCCCGGAGCAGCGAGCGCCCGGCGAAGACGACGTCCCCCGCGTCCGGCCGGTAGAGGCGGCTGATGACGTTGAACACGGTCGTCTTGCCGGCCCCGTTCGGGCCGATCAGGCCGGAGATCTGGCCCTCCTCGACCCGGAAGGAGACGCCGTCGAGCGCGACGATCCCCCCGAAGCGAAGCGTGACGTCCTCGACGTCGAGCAGCGCCATCGGGCCACAACCCTACTCGGCGCCCCCCGGGCGGGCAATCGAGCGCGGCGCCCCCGGGGCTGTTTCTCGGGCCCGGCCCGAACGGATTACGATCGGGCCCGTGGACCTGCGCGACACGCCCGAGGAGGCGGCGTTCCGGGCCGAGCTCCGCGCCTGGCTCGAGGAGCACCTCCCCGAGGACCTGCGCGGCCACCGCGGCGGAGCCGCCCGCTTCGACGACCCGCGCGTGCGCGCCTGGAGCCGGGCGCTGTACGAGGCCGGGTATGCGGGCCTCACCTGGCCGAGGGAGTACGGCGGCCGGGGCGCCCCGTACACGTACCAGGCGATCCTCCTGGAGGAGATGGCTCGGGCGGAGGCGCCGCCCCACGTGGGCGTGATCGGGCTGGCGATGGCGGGGCCGACGATCATGACGCACGGGACGGAGGAGCAGAAGGCCCGCTACCTGCCCCCGATCCTGTCCGCGGAGGAGATCTGGTGCCAGGGCTTCTCGGAGCCGGGCGCAGGCTCCGACCTCGCCGCGGTACGAACGAGCGCGCGCTTGGAGGACGGCCACTTCGTCGTCGACGGGCAGAAGGTGTGGTCGTCCTTCGCCCACATCGCCGACTGGTGCATCCTCCTCGCCCGCAGCGACCCGGAGTCGAGCCGGCACGCGGGCCTCACCTACCTGATCGTGGACATGCACGCGCCCGGGATCGAGGTGCGTCCGCTGCGCCAGCTCACGGGGGAGGCGGAGTTCAACGAGATCTTCTTCACCGGCGTCCGCGTCCCCGTGGAGAACGTGCTCGGCGAGATCGGGGGCGGCTGGCAGGTGGCGATGACGACGCTCCTGCATGAGCGAGGCACGCTCGGCTTCGCGCTGCAGGCCTCGCTCGAGGTGCAGGTTCGCAAGCTGGCGGCGCTCGCCCGCGACCGGGGGGCGGACCCCCTCCAGCGCGACCGCATCGCCCGCGAGTGGATCGAGATGCAGGCGCTCCGCTTCACCAACTACCGGGCGCTCTCCCAGCTCGTGAAGACCGGGCTGCCGGGGCCCGAGGGCTCGATCTCCAAGCTCGTCTGGTCGGAGGCGAACCAGCGGGTGACGAAGCTCGCGCTCGAGCTGCTCGGCCCGGAGGCGGCGCTCGGGGAGGAGAACGCCCCCTACGCCGGCTACTGGCAGTACCAGCAGCTGCGCAGCCGGGGGAACACGATCGAGGCGGGCACCTCCGAGATCCTGCGCAACATCGTCGCCGAGCGGGTGCTCGGGCTGCCCCGGAGCCGCTGATGGACTTCGCGTTCACGCCCGAGCAGGAGGCGCTCCGCGCGCAGGCGCGGGAGTTCCTCGCCGCCAACCCCGAGCCCTCCTGGCGCGAGCTCGCCGAGCTCGGGTGGACCGGGGTCTCCATCCCGGAGGAGGAGGGCGGCGCCGGCCTCGGCTTCGTCGAGGAGGCGCTCCTCCTCGAGGAGCTCGGGCGGGCGCTCTACCACGGGCCCTACTTCTCCACGGTCGCGCTCGCCCTGCCCGCCCTCCCCTCCGACCTGCGCGCGCAGGTGGCGGCCGGGGAGGCGAGCTGGACGCTCGCCCTGGGCCCGCTCGTGCCCGACCTGGACACCGCGGACCGGGTCGCGATCGTGGGCGGGGACGGGATCTACGAGCTCGAGGGGGCGGAGCGGGAGGTGCTCGCGACGACCGACGAGACGCGGCCGCTCGGCGTCGTCCGCGGCGGCGGTCCCGGGCGGCGGCTCGCGGACTCGGCGCTGCTCCCGGAGATCGAGGCGCGCGCGCAGACGGCGCTCGCGCTGGAGGCGTGCGGGGTGGCCGGGCGGGCGCTCGAGCTGGCGGTCGAGCACGCGCGCCTGCGCGAGCAGTTCGGGCGGCCGATCGGCGCCTACCAAGCGGTCTCGCACCCGCTCGCCGACTCGTACACCCGGCTCGAGCTCGCCCGCTCCCTCGGGCTGTGGGCGGCCTGGTGCATCGCCGCCGGAGACCCGCAGGCGCGCCTGGCGGCCGCCTCGGCGAAGGCGTTCGCGGGCGAGGCGGCGGTCTTCGTCTGCGAGCGCGCGATCCAGGTGCACGGCGGGATCGGCTTCACGTGGGAGCACGTGCTGCACCGCTTGTACAAGCGGGCGCTCTGGATCGAGAGCTTCGGCCCCTCCGCCACCCGTCTGCGGGCGGAGGTGGCGGCGGCGGTGCTCGAGGGGCGGGCCGAAGCGGAGCCCGGGGCGGCGCTCGCGGCGGCCGCGCCCGCGCGCGCGAACCCGGGAGACGACAGGGAAGGAGGCTGAAGTGGAAGGCCTGATCATGGACTACCAGCTGAACGTGCCGGCGATCCTGCGCCGGGGCGAGCAGCTCTTCGGCGACCGCGAGATCGTCACGCGGCTCCCCGACCGCGGGTGGCACCGGTACACGTACGCCGAGTTCGCGCCCCGCGCCCGCCGGCTCGCCGCCGCGCTGCGCAGGGAGCTCGGCCTCGAGGACGGCGACCGGGTCGCCACCCTCTGCTGGAACCACTACCAGCACCTGGAGACGTACATCGGCGTCCCCGTGGGCGGGATGGTCACGCACACGCTCAACCTGCGCCTGCACCCGGACGACCTCGTCTACATCGCCACGCACGCGGGCGACCGGGTGCTGATCGCGGACAAGGTGCTCTGGCCGCTCGTCGAGACGTTCCGGGAGCGGGTCGGCTTCGAGCACGTGGTCGCGGTCGGCGACGGCCCTACCCCGGAGGGGGCGATCGAGTACGAGGACCTGCTCGCGAGCGCGCGGCCGGAGGACCTCCCCGACCGGGACATCGACGAGCGGGCGGCGGCCGCGATGTGCTACACGAGCGGCACCACTGGCCAGCCAAAGGGCGCCCTCTACTCGCACCGCGCCATCGCCGTCCACTCGCTCGCGTGCGCGATGGCGGGGGTGCTCTCCATCACGGACAAGGACACGGTGCTCCCCGTCGTCCCCATGTTCCACGCGAACGCCTGGGGCTTCCCCTTCACCTGCACGCTCGTGGGCGCGAAGCAGGTCTTCCCGGGCCCCTTCCTCGACCCCGCCACCCTGCTCGAGGACTTCCAGCAGGAGCGGGTGACGATCACCGCGGGCGTGCCCACGATCTGGATGGGGATCCTGCAGGAGCTGGACGCGAACCCGGGCAGGTACGACGTCTCCTCGCTCCGCTGCATGGTCGTGGGCGGCTCCGCCGCCCCGCAGGCGATGATCGAGGCCTTCGAGCGCCGGCACGGGCTGAAGGTCCTGCACGCGTGGGGGATGACGGAGATGTGCCCGCTCGGGACGGTCTCCGAGCTGACAAGCCGCGAGCTCGCCCTGCCCGAGGAGGAGCAGTACCGCTACCGGGCCAAGCAGGGCGTCCCCGCCCCCTTCGTGGAGATCCGCGCGCGGGGGCCGGAGGGCCTCGTCCCCTGGGACGGGGAGACGATGGGCGAGCTGGAGGTGCGGGGAGTCTGGATCTCCTCCGCCTACTACAACGCGCCCGAGGCCTCCGACCGCTGGACGGAGGACGGCTGGTTCAAGACCGGCGACATCGTCACCATCGAGCCGCACGGGTACATCGAGATCCAGGACCGGGCGAAGGACCTGGTCAAGTCGGGCGGGGAGTGGATCTCCTCGGTCGCGCTCGAGAACGCGCTCATGGGGCATCCCGCCGTGGCGGAGGCCGCGGTCATCGCCGTCCCGGACGAGCGCTGGTCGGAGCGGCCGCTCGCCGTCGTCGTCCTCAAGCCGGGCGCCTCGGCGACGCCGGAGGAGCTGCGCGAGTTCCTCGCCCCCCGCTTCGCGCGCTGGTGGCTCCCCGACCGCTTCGAGTTCGTGGACGAGATCCCGAAGACGGCGGTCGGGAAGTTCCGCAAGACGGCGCTTCGGGAGCGGTTCGCCGCGCAGCCGGCGGGGGCCGCGTAGATGGGCCAGTTCACGCGCGTCGAGCAGGAGGGCGCCGTCGCGCTCGTCACGATCGACCACCCGCCGGTCAACGCGCTCTCCGCGGCGCTGCTCGAGGAGCTGGAGGCGGAGCTCTCCCGGCTCGACGCCGACGACGCGGTGCGCGCGATCGTGCTCAGGGGCGCGGGCGAGAAGGCGTTCGTGGCGGGCGCCGACATCAGCGAGTTCCCCGCGCTGCGCGAGGCCGCCGGCCAGGAGGGCGGCTCCGCGCGCGGGATCCAGCGGCTCGGCGCCCGCATGGACGCCGCCCGCACCCCCTTCGTCGCCGCGATCCACGGCTTCTGCCTGGGCGGGGGGCTGGAGCTCGCCATGTGCTGCGACATCCGGGTCGCCGCCGAGGACGCGCAGCTCGGCCAGCCCGAGATCAAGCTCGGCCTCATCCCGGGCGGCGGGGGCACGCAGCGGCTGCCGCGGCTGGTCGGCCTCGGCCGGGCCATGCTGCTGAACCTGACCGGGGACTTCATCGACGCCCGCACGGCCTACGAGTGGGGGCTCGTGGAGAAGGTCGTCCCCCGCGCGGAGCTGCACGAGGCGGCGATGGCGATCGCCCACACGATCGCGGAGCGCTCCCCGCACGCGGTCGCCGTCCTCCGGGAGCTCGCGCGGACGACCCGCGACCTGCCGCTCGAGGAGGGGCTGCGCCGCGAGGCGGAGGGGTTCCGCCGCTGCCTGGAGAGCGAGGACGGCGCCGAGGGCGTGCGCGCGTTCCTGGAGAAGCGGCAGCCGGTCTTCACCGGCCGGTGAGGGCCGTCCTGCTGCGGCGGACGGGCGGCCCCGAGCAGCTCGTCCTCGAGGAGGTGCCCGAGCCGCGCGCCGGGGAGGGCGAGGCGGTGGTCGAGGTGCGCGCGGCCGGCGTCAACTTCGCGGACGTGCTCGTCCGGCTCGGCCGCTACCCGCAGATGCCGGAGCTCCCCGTCGTCCTCGGCTCCGAGGTGGCGGGCGAAGTGGACGGGCGGCGGGTCGTCGGCTTCACGAGCGGCTACGGCGGCTACGCGGAGCGGGCGGCGGCCGCGCGGCGCTGGCTCTTCCCGCTGCCCGCGGGGGCGAGCTTCGCCGAGGGCGCCGCCTTCCTCACCGCCTTCGTCACCGCCTGGGTGCCCCTCACGCAGCTCGCGCGGGTCGGGTTCGGCGCGCGCGTGCTCGTGACCGCGGCCGCGGGAGGCGTGGGCAGCGCGGCCGTCCAGCTCGTGCGGGTGCTGAACGGCGTGCCGGTCGCCGCCGTCGGCGGCCGGGACAAGCTCGCGCTCCCGCGCGGGCTCGGTGCGCGCGAGGCGGTCACCTACGACGAGCTCGGCGAGCTCGAGCAGGTCCACGTCGTCCTCGACCTCGTCGGCGGCGACGTCTTCTCGGCCTGCCTGCCGCTCGTCAGGCCGCTCGGCGCCCTGATCGCGGTCGGCTTCGCCGGCGGGCTGTGGCCGGACGTGCGTCCCGCCCGGCTCGTGGGCCGGAACGTGGGCCTGCAGGGCTTCGACCTGGGCCGGCTCATGCGGCACGCCCCCGAGGTCGTCGAGCAGGCCGCGCGCGATGTGCTCCGTCTCTGGGAGGCGGGGGCCGTCCGCCCCGTCGTGGGAGGCGAGTACCCGCTCGCGGAGGCGGGGGAGGCGCACCGGGCGCTCGAGGAGCGGCGCTCGCAGGGCAACCTCGTCCTCCTCACATAGCCGCTCGCGCGGCCCGGCGCGGCGAGTACGCTGTTCCCGAGGACGAGGCGCCGACGACCGCTCGTCCGTCCATCACGTCTGGGAAGCTCACGGTCATGAGAAGGACGTCCTGCTCGAGGGAGGCCGCCCGCGCATGAGAGCCCTCGTCACCGGCGCCGCCGGCGGGATCGGCCGGGCGATCGTGCGCAAGCTGCGCGACGAGGGCTTCGAGGTGCAGGAGCTCGACGTCGTCACCGGCTTCGACGTCACCGAGCCGGACGCCTGGAGCCACGTCGGCTCCGTGCAGCTTGCCTGCCTGAACGCGGGCGTGCTCACGGGGAACGGACACGACATCCGCGACCTGACGGACGGCCAGTACCGCCGCGTGCTCGGCGTCAACGTGGACGGCGTCGTCTTCGGGGTGCGCCGGCTCGACCAGGTGATGCCGGTCGGGAGCTGCATCGTCGTCACCGCCTCCCTCGGCGGCCTGACCGCCGTGCCGGACGACCCCGTGTACGGCCTGACGAAGCACGCGGTGATCGGCTTCGTCCGCTCCGTCGCGCCGCAGCTCGAGGCCCGCGGCATCCGGATCCAGGCCGTCTGCCCGGCCTGGGCGGACACCGGGCTCATGTCGGACGCGTTCAAGGCGGAGCTCCGCGCGCGGGGGCAGCGGCTTCTCGCCCCCGAGCACGTGGCGGAGGGCGTGTGGGCCGCCTACCGGAGCGGCGGCACCGGCGAGGCGTGGGTGGTGCAGGCGGGGCGGGAGCCTCTCCGGTACGAGTTCAGGGGGGTCCCGGGGCCGCGCTGACCTCTCCGGCCACGGGCTACTGACGCACCATGCCCGCGCGCGGGCATCCGGGAGCTCCGCCAGTACCTCTCCCGGGACGCGGAGCGGGTGAAGCCCGGGGAGACGAGCGAGGTCACCGACCGGGAGTTCGAGGAGCGGGGTTGCCGTCGACCCGGCCCTGCGCGCGCCCGACAGCGCAACACCGGGGTCAGGTCCCCGCTGTTGCGCAGCGGGCGCTGCGCACCAGGTCGACCCGCGCCGAACGCCCGGCGGAGCTCTCGGACGACGCCGCCCGCCTACCCGAAGCGCCAGCCCTCGCCCTCGGCGAAGGCGCGCAGGATCCGGCGCGCCACGACCATGCGGTGCACCTCGTCCGGGCCGTCGTAGATCCGCGCCCCGCGGGCGAGGGCGAGCATGGCCGCGAGCGGCGTCTCGTCCGTCAGGCCGCGCGCCCCGTGCACCTGCACGGCCCGGTCGAGCACGTCGTTCAGGGCGCGGGCCGCGTAGAACTTGAGCAGCGAGACCTCGACGCGCGCCTCCGAGCCCTGGTCGAGCTTGTGCGCGGCGTCGAGGGTCAGGAGCCGGCAGGCCTGGATCTCGGCGGCCGAGTCGGCGATCCAGTTCTGCACCGTCTGCTTGTCCGCGAGCGGGGCGCCGAACGCCTCCCGCTCGAGCGCGTACGAGCACATGAGCTCGAAGGCGCGCTGCATCTGCCCGAGCCAGCGCATGACGTGGTGGATCCGTCCCGGCCCGAGCCGCTTCTGCGCGATCCGGAACCCCTCCCCCACCCCGCCCAGCGTGTTCTCGACCGGCACCCGCACGGCCCGGTAGCGCACCTCGCAGTGCGTCGACCAGCCCCGGCCGCGGTGCCCGAGCACCGGGATCGCGCGCACGATCTCCACGCCGGGCGCGTCCGCGGGGACGATGATCAGGGTCGCCCGCCGGTGCGGCTCCGCGTCCGGGTCGGTGACCGCCATCACGATCCCGAACGCCGCCCCCTCCGCTCCCGTGGAGAACCACTTGCGCCCGTCGATCACCCACTCCTCCCCCTCGCGCACGGCCCGGGTGCGCAGCGTCGTCGGGTCGGAGCCCGCGACCTCCGGCTCGGTCATGGAGAAGAAGGAGCGCACCTCCCCCGCGACGAGCGGCCTGAGGAAGCGCTCCTTCTGCTCCTCGGTGCCGAAGTGCCAGAGGATCTCCCCGTTCCCCGCGTCCGGGGCCTGACAGTTGAAGACGAGCTGCGCCCACACGGAGCGGCCGATCTCCTCGTTCAGGTGCGCGTAGGAGAGGAAGCCGCCGCCCGTCCCGCCCGCCTCCGGGGGCAGGTGCGGCGCCCACAGGCCCTCGGCCTTCGCGAGCGCGCGCAGGCGCGCGAGGAGGGCGTCCGCCTCCTCGTCCTCGCGGAAGAGCGCCGGCTCGTTCGGGTAGACGTGCTCCTCCATGAAGGCGCGGTAGCGGGCGCGCAGCGCCGCGACGTCCGCGCTCGGGCGCAGATCGGCGATCGCCACCCGGTTAGCATCGCACGACATCGATGCGTCTGGGCTTCTCCATGGACTACGCGCCGCCGGGCACGAGCCCGCTGGAGCCGATCGCGCTCGCGCAGGAGGCGGAGCGGCTCGGCTACGACTCCGCCTGGGCGGCGGAGGCCTGGGGCACCGACTGCGTGACCGTCCTCGCCTGGCTGGGGGCGACCACGTCCCGGATCAAGCTGGGGAGCGCGATCATGCAGATCCCCGGGCGCACGCCGACGAACACGGCGATGACGGCGGCCACGCTCGACCTCCTCTCCGGCGGCCGCCTCCTGCTCGGCCTCGGCACGTCGGGCCCGCAGGTCGTCGAGGGCTGGCACGGCCAGCCCTGGGGGAGGCCGCTCGTGAAGACCCGCGAGTACGTGGAGATCGTGCGCATGGCGCTCCGCCGCGAGGTCGTGGAGCACCACGGCGAGCACTACGACATCCCGCTGCGCGGCGGAACCGGCCTCGGGAAGCCGCTCAAGCTGCTCGCCCGGCCGCTCCGCGCGGACATCCCCATCTACCTGGCCGCGCTCCGGCCGAAGGCCGTCCTCCAAGCGGTGGAGATCGCGGACGGCTGGCTGCCCATCTTCTGGTCGCCCGAGCGGGCGCCGCAGGTCTTCGCGGACGCGCTCGCGCGCTCCCGCCCCGGCTTCGACGTGGCGCCGACGGCGCCGCTCCTGCTCGTGGACGACGTCCAGGCGGGGCGGGACGCGCTCAAGCCCTACTACGCGCTCTACATCGGCGGCATGGGCGCCCGCGGGCGGAACTTCTACAACGACCTCGCCGCCCGCTATGGGTACGAGGCCGCGGCGCGCACGATCCAGGACCTGTACCTCGAGGGGCACAAGCGCGAGGCGGCGGCGGCCGTCCCGGACGCGTTCGTGGACGAGGTGGCGCTCGTCGGCCCCCGGGAGCGGATCGCCGACCGGCTCGCCGCCTGGCGGGAGTCCGGCGCGACCACGCTCATCGTCTCCACCCGCCAGCCGGAGGCGCTGCGCGCGCTCGCCGAGCTCGCCCTGTGAGGGAGGAGCTCAAGGCGGCGCTCGAGAAGGCGCTCGGCGTCGCCGTCTCCGAGCCCGTCCGGCTCGCCGGCGGCGCCTCCAAGGAGGCCTGGGCGGTGGACGCCGTCGACGGCCGGCGCCTGCTCGTCCGCCGGGCGGGAGGCGGGCTGATCCACGAGCGCGCCCTCTCCCTGCGCGAGGAGTTCGAGCTGCTCGCGGCGGCCCGGGAGGCGGGCGTCCGGGCGCCCGCGCCCGTCGCCTACCTGGGCGAGGTCGCCGGGCGCGAGGCGTTCGCCATGGAGCGGGTGGAGGGGGAGACGATCGGCCGCCGGATCGTGAAGGCGCCGCCGCCGGGCCTCGCCCTGCAGATGGCCGAGGAGCTGGCCAAGATCCACGCGATCCCGCGGGAGCGGGTGCCCTTCCTCCCCGACCGGGACGTGTTCGAGGCGCTCTACGAGGACCTCGACTCGATCGGCGAGCCGCATCCCGCGATCGAGCTCGGCCTGCGCTGGGCGCGCGAGCGGATCCCGCCCGCCCGCGAGCGCGTGGTCGTGCACGGGGACTTCCGCGTCGGCAACCTCGCGGTGACCGGGGAGGGGCTCGCCGCCGTCCTCGACTGGGAGTTCGCGCACGTCGGCGACCCCGCCGAGGACGTCGCCTGGCCGCTCGTCCGCGCCTGGCGCTTCGGCCGCGACGAGCTGCGGGTGGGCGGCGTCGGCGAGCTCGAGCCGTACCTCGCCCGCTACGAGGAGCTGACCGGCCGGGCGATCCCCCCGGAGGAGCTCTACGCCTGGGAGGTGCTCGGGAACTGCAAGTGGGCGATCGGCGCCCTGCGCCAGGCGCGCCGCCACCTCCGCGGCGAGGAGCGAAGCGTGGAGCTCGCGATCCTCGGGCGCCTGGCCGCGGAGCCCGAGTACGAGATCCTCGACCTGGTCGGGGGACGGCCCGGCCGCGGCGCGGGCGGGCGGACGGCGCCCCCGGCGACCGGCGGGGCTCCTCCAGCGGCGGGGGAGCGGCCGAGCGCG
>DATLYP010000089.1:0-9265 GCA_035574655.1 Gaiellaceae bacterium | reverse complement strand
CTCGAGCTCGCTCGGCGCCGCCCGGGCGGCGAGCGCCCGTGCGACCGCCGCCGCCCGCCGGCGAGGCTCGCCGCGCGGCCGGGGGAGCCCGCTCCGGTCGAGGAGGCCGAGGAGCTCCGGATCGGTCGCCAGGGCGAGGTCCACCTGCATCGCGTGCGAGCCTACCGCCCGCCGCCGTTCGGGCTCGCCGTGCGGAGGCGCCCGCGGCCACGAGGACCGGGTCCAGGCTTTCGCATAGCGTCCCGCGGGTGTCCGCGCGACGCGCCTCGCTGCCTCTCCTCGCCCTCGTCGGGGTCACCGCGATCTGGGGCGTCACCTTCGTCCAGGTGAAAGATGCGCTCGCCCTCTACCCGCTCTTCGCCTTCCTCGCCGTCCGCTTCGCGATCTCCACCGCCGTCCTCGCGCCCTTCGCCTGGCGGTCCGTGCGCCGCCTGCCGCGGGAGGGCGTCGCCGCGGGGCTGGGCGTGGGCGCGCTCCTCGCCGCCGCCTACGGGCTGCAGACCGCCGGTCTGGAGCTGACGACGGTGACGAGCACCGGGTTCATCACCGGCCTCTACGTGGTCTTCACGCCCCTGATCGCGCTCTGGCTCTTCGGGACGCGCGTGCCCGCGGAGGCGTGGGCGGGGGTCGGGCTCGCGCTCGTCGGGCTGGTCCTCCTGAACGGCATGCCCGGCGGCTCCACCCTCGGGAACGCGCTCGTGCTCGCCAACGCCGTCGCCCAGTCCTTCCAGATCGCGGTCATGGAGCGGCTCGCGCCGCGCTACGAGGCCCGCGCCCTCACCTTCCTGCAGATGACCGCCTGCTTCGCCGTCTTCACCGCGCTCGCCGCCGCGGCGGGGCAGATGGAGGCTCCGCGCGGGTCGAGCGTGTGGGGCGCCCTGCTCGTGACCGGGGTCTTCGCGGGGGCTCTCGGCTACCTGATCGCGACCTGGGTGCAGGCGCGGACGACGGCGGCGCGGGCGGCGCTCGTCTTCACGCTCGAGGCGCCCTTCGCCGCGCTCTTCGGGGTGCTCCTCGCCGGCGAGGCGCTCGGATGGGCCGGGTGGACGGGCTGCGCGGTCATGCTCGTCGGGATCCTGCTCGCGGAGCCCGCGGCCGCCGGCGCCCTGCGCCGGCTCGCGCCCCGGGGGAGGTAGGGGGTGGACGCGGTCCTGCTCGCGCTCGCGTCCGCCGCCCTCTTCGGCGCGATGACGGTCGCCCTGCGCCCCGCCCTGGCGAGAGGGGCGGGGGCGGAGGCGGGAGCCCTCTGGACGATCGCGTCCGCGGCGGTCGTCGCGGCGCTCGCCGCCGCCCTCCGCCTCCACTGGGAGGCGGCCGGGCTCTGGTGGTTCGCGGCCGTGGGCGTGCTCGGCCCCGGGCTCTCCCAGCTTCTCTTCACGCTCGCCGTGCGCGACGCCGGCCCCGCGCGCGCGTCCGTCACGGTCGGCACCGCGCCGCTCTTCTCCGTCGCCATCGCCCTCCTCGCCCTCGGCGAGCCCCTCGTCGCGGGCGCGCTCGCGGGCGCCGTCCTGATCGTCGCCGGCGGCCTCCTGCTCGCCGGCGAGCGCGGGAGGCCGGCGCACGTACGGCCGATCGGCCTCCTCTTCGCGCTCTGCTCCACCCTCGTCTTCGCGACCCGGGACAACCTCGTCCGCCACCTCTCCCTGGACACGGACGTCGGCCCGCAGCTGGCCGCGGCCGCCACCCTCGCCGGGGGCGGGCTCGCGATCGCCGTCTGGCTCGCCCTCGCCCGGCGCCCGCTCGAGCCTCGCGCCTGGCGCCGCTTCGCGCCCGCCGGCGTCTTCTTCGGCCTCTCCTACGTCTTCCTCTTCGAGGCGTACGAGCGGGGCCGCGTGAGTGTCGTCTCCCCGCTCGTCGCCACCGAGTCGCTCTTCGGTGTGCTCCTCTCCGCCCTCTTCCTGCGCCGGGTGGAGCTCGTCGGCGCCCGGCTCGCCGTGGGCGCGGCGCTGATCGTCGCCGGGGGAGTCCTGATCGGCGCGTCCCGCTAGCCGAGAATCTGCTAACCTCACGCTCAGATTTACCTGAGCGTACGAGACTCAAGGAGCGGAAGGAGAGGAACGAAGATGGCGAGAACCATCGGTATCGACCTCGGGACGACCAACTCCTGCATGGCCGTGCTCGAGGGCGGCGAGCCCACCGTCATCCCGAACGCCGAGGGCGGGCGGGTCACCCCGTCCGTCGTCGCGTTCACCCGGGACGGGCAGCGGCTCGTGGGCGCCCCGGCCAAGCGGCAGCAGGTGACGAACCCGCGGAACACCATCTTCTCGATCAAGCGCTTCATGGGCCGCAAGTACGACGAGGTCACGGAGGAGATGAAGATCGTGCCGTACGAGGTCGTGCGCGGCCCGAACGACGACGTGCGCGTCCGCGTCGAGGGCAAGGAGTACGCGCCGCCGGAGATCTCGGCGATGATCCTCCAGAAGCTGCGCTCGGACGCGGAGGCCTACCTGGGCGAGAAGGTGACGGACGCGGTCATCACCGTTCCCGCCTACTTCAACAACGCGCAGCGGGAGGCGACGAAGGACGCCGGCAAGATCGCCGGGCTCAACGTGCTGCGGATCATCAACGAGCCGACCGCGGCCTCGCTCGCCTACGGCCTCGACAAGGAGGGGGCGGAGCAGACGATCCTCGTCTGGGATCTCGGGGGCGGCACCTTCGACGTCTCCATCCTCGAGCTGGGCGAGGGCGTCTTCGAGGTGAAGGCGACGAACGGGGACAACCACCTGGGCGGCGACAACTTCGACAAGGCGGTCGTGGACTGGATGATCGCCGAGTTCAAGCGCGACCAGGGGATCGACCTCGGCCAGGACCCGATGGCGCTGCAGCGCCTGTACGAGGCGGCGGAGAAGGCGAAGATCGAGCTCTCCTCCACGATGACGACGCAGATCAACCTGCCCTTCATCACCGCCACCCCGGAGGGGCCGAAGCACCTCGACCTGCAGCTCACCCGCGCGAAGCTGAACGAGCTCACGCGCGACCTGCTCGAGCGCACCGTCGGGCCGACGAGGCAGTGCCTGGCCGACGCCGGCCTGAAGCCGGAGGACATCGACCACGTGATCCTCGTCGGCGGCATGACCCGCATGCCCGCGGTGCAGGAGAAGGTGAAGGAGCTGATCGGCAAGGAGCCGCACAAGGGCGTGAACCCGGACGAGGTCGTCGCGGTGGGCGCGGCGATCCAGGCGGGCGTGCTCAAGGGCGAGGTGAAGGACGTCCTCCTGCTCGACGTCACCCCCCTCTCCCTCGGCATCGAGACGAAGGGCGGCGTCTTCACCAAGCTGATCGAGCGGAACACGACCATCCCGACCCGCAAGTCGGAGGTCTTCACCACGGCGGAGGACAACCAGCCCTCGGTGGAGATCCACGTCCTGCAGGGCGAGTCGGAGATGGCCGCCTTCAACAAGACGCTCGGCAAGTTCCAGCTCGTCGGCATCCCGCCCGCGCCGCGCGGCGTGCCGCAGATCGAGGTCTCCTTCGACATCGACGCGAACGGGATCATCCACGTCTCGGCCAAGGATCTCGGCACCGGCAACGAGCAGCAGATCCGCATCGAGGGCGGCTCCGGCCTCACCCAGGAGGAGGTCGAGCGGATGATCAAGGAGGCCGAGGCGCACGCCGAGGAGGCGCGGCGGCTGCGCGAGCTCGCCGACGCGCGCAACATGGGCGAGCAGCTCGCCTACCAGACCGAGCGCACGCTCAAGGAGCACCGCGACAAGCTCGAGCCGGCGGAGGCGGCGACGATCGAGGGCCGGATCATGGAGCTCCGGCAGGCGATCGAGGGCTCCGACGTCGCGGAGATCCGGGCGAAGACGGAGGCGCTGCAGGAGGCCTCGCGCGCGCTCGCGGACGCGCTGTACGCGCAGGCCTCGGCTCGGGCGGCCTCCCAGGCCGGCGGCAACGGCGCCGGCGCCGAGGCGGAGGAGGTCGTCGAGGACGCCGAGGTCGTCGACGAGGAGGCGACCCGCTCGTGACCCGGGCGCGGCGCAGGGACGCGGCCGCCGAGGCGGCCGCGCAGGCGGAGGCGGGGCTGGCGCAGGAGCGCGCGGAGAAGCCGGCCGGCGCGGGGCAGCCGGCCAGCTCCGAGGCGCCTGCGAGCGCGCCCGCCGAGGGGGAGCGCGCGCGCGGGGA
Organism: Gaiellaceae bacterium; assembly: GCA_035574655.1. Taxonomy (GTDB): domain Bacteria; phylum Actinomycetota; class Thermoleophilia; order Gaiellales; family Gaiellaceae; genus GMQP-bins7. Next base: position 5,140 of record DATLYP010000089.1, on the reverse strand, counting down.
GGCCGAGCTCGCCGCCCGCCTCGCGGAGGCGGAGGCCAAGCGCGACGAGTACCTCGCCGACCTGCAGCGGCTCGCCGCCGAGTTCGACAACTACCGCAAGCGCGCCGTGCGCGACCAGGAGCGCCTGGTCGCGCACGCCCACGAGCGGCTCGTGCGCGAGCTGCTCCCCATCCTCGACGACCTGGAGCGGGCGCTCGAGGCGGCGTCTGCCACGCCCGCCCGCGAGCGCGGGCCGGCGGAGGGGGCGGAGGGCGGCCGGGAGGCGCCTCCGGCCGTGGACGAGCACGCCCGGCTCGAGAAGCTCGTGGAGGGTGTCCGCCTGGTCGAGCAGAAGCTGCGGCAGGTGCTGGCCAGGGAGGGGGTGGTCGAGATCGGGGCCGAGGGGCGCTTCGACCCGCACGTGCACGAGGCGCTGCTCTCCCGCCCGGGGAACGGCGCCGAGCCGGGCTCCGTGCTCGAGGTCGTGCAGCGCGGCTACCGCATCGGCGACCGGGTCGTGCGGCCGGCGCGGGTGATCGTCGCGGAGTGAGGAGGCGGCCGTGGCGGCGGTGAAGAGCCCGTACGAGGTCCTGGGCGTCCCCAAGAACGCCTCCGAGGCGGAGATCAAGAAGGCGTACCGGAGGCTGGCGCGCCAGTACCACCCGGACCGCAACCCGGGGGACAAGGAGGCGGAGGAGCGCTTCAAGGAGGTGCAGGCCGCGTACGACCTGCTCTCCGACCCGGAGAAGCGGAAGGCGTACGACCGCTTCGGGACGATGGGGGCGGCGGCGGGCCCCGGCGGCGTCCGCTTCGAGGAGTTCGACCTCGGCGACCTCGGCGGCTTCGGCGACCTGGGCGACCTGCTCGGGGGCATGTTCGGGTTCGGCCGGCGCGGCCCCGCGGGCGCGCGCGCCCGGCAGCCGGTTCGCGGCGACGACCTGGAGGCGCGCGTCCGCATCTCCTTCGAGGACTCGCTGCGCGGCGTGCAGGTGCGCGTCCCGGTGGAGCAGGAGACGGTCTGCTCCGTCTGCCACGGGACGGGCGCGGAGCCGGGGACGAGGCCTGTCGCCTGCCCCCAGTGCGAGGGCCGCGGCGTCGTCTCGGACGCGCAGGGGCTCTTCGCCTTCTCGCAGCCCTGCCCCCGCTGCCGCGGCAACGGCACGATCGTGGAGCGGCCCTGCCCCCGCTGCCGCGGCAGCGGCCGGGAGCGGGCGCAGAGGCGCTACTCGGTCAAGATCCCGGCCGGCGCCCGCACGGGCACGCGCATCCGCCTCAAGGGGCGCGGCGAGCCGGGGCGGAACGGCGGCCCCCCCGGCGACCTGTACGTCGTCGTCGAGGTGGAGCCCTCCCCGCTCTTCGAGCGCCGCGGCGCCGACCTCGTGCTGGACGTGCCCGTCACCTTCGCCGAGGCGGCGCTGGGGGCGACCGTGCAGATCCCGACCCCGGACGGCCCCGTCTCGATCAGGATCCCACCGGGCACGGAGAGCGGGAAGATGCTGCGCGTGAAGGGGCGGGGCGCGCCCCGGCTGAACGGCTCCGGGCGCGGCGACCTGCTCGCCCGCGTCCGCGTCACCGTCCCCAAGAAGCTGACGAAGGCGGAGCGGGAGGCGCTCGAGGAGTACCTGAAGGTCTCGCGCGAGAACCCGCGCGAGCGGTTCGCGGGGGTGAGCTGAGATGACGGCGAACGGACGCCCGGCGCCCTCGCCCAGGCCGCGCTACATGATCTCGGTGGCCGCCGAGCTCGTGGGCATGCACCCGCAGACGCTCCGTCTGTACGAGGCGAAGGGACTCGTCCGGCCCGCGCGCACGCCCGGCGGCACCCGCCTCTACTCCGATCAGGACATCGAGCGGCTGCGGCTGATCCAGCGCCTGACGAGCGAGCTCGGGCTCAACCTGGCGGGCGTCGAGCACGTGCTGCGCCTGCAGGACGAGGTGGAGCGGCTGCGGGAGCGGCTGGAGCGCCTGGAGCGCGAGCTGCGCGAGGAGATCGCCTCCGTGCACCGCTCCTACAAGCGCGAGCTCGTGCTCTACAAGGCGCCGCAGCTACCGGCAAGGAGGAGTTGAGATGGACTTCAACCGCCTGACCCTCAAGTCGCAGGAGGCAATCGCGGGCGCGCAGGAGCTCGCGCGCCGCGCCGGCAACCCGGAGCTGACCCCCGACCACCTGCTGCTGGCGCTGCTCGACCAGGAGCTGCCGCGCACGCTGCTCGAGCGCGCCGGCGCCTCCCCGGCGGAGGTGCGGGCGCAGGCGGAGGTGCGGCTGCGCGGTCAGCCCGCGGTGCGCGGCGGGAACGTGCAGCCGCAGGCCTCGGCGGCCTTCCGCCGCGTCCTCGACCGCGCCTTCGAGGAGATGCGCGCCCTCGGCGACGAGTACGTGTCCGTCGAGCACCTGCTCCTCGCGCTCGAGCTCGTGCCGCGCGACGCCCTGCTCGCCGCCCTGCAGGACGTGCGCGGCGGCCAGCGCGTCACCTCCCAGGACCCGGAGGGCTCCTACCAGGCGCTCGAGAAGTACGGGCGCGACCTGACCGCGCTCGCCGAGGCGGGGAAGCTCGACCCGGTGATCGGCCGCGACGAGGAGATCCGGCGCGTCATCCAGGTGCTCTCGCGGCGGACGAAGAACAACCCGGTGCTGATCGGCGAGCCGGGCGTGGGCAAGACCGCGATCGTGGAGGGGCTGGCGCAGCGGATCGTCGCCGGCGACGTCCCCGAGGGGCTCAAGGGCAAGCGCGTGTGGGCGCTCGACATCGGCGCCCTGCTCGCCGGCTCCAAGTATCGGGGCGAGTTCGAGGAGCGGCTGAAGGCGGTGCTCTCGGAGATCCAGGCGGCGGCCGGCGAGATCATCCTCTTCATCGACGAGCTGCACACGATCGTCGGCGCCGGCGCGGCCGAGGGCGCGGTGGACGCGGCGAACATGCTGAAGCCGATGCTCGCGCGCGGCGAGCTGCGCTGCATCGGGGCGACGACGCTCGACGAGTACCGCAAGCACATCGAGAAGGACGCGGCCCTCGAGCGGCGCTTCCAGCCCGTGTTCGTGGGGCAGCCGAGCGTGGCCGAGACGATCGCCATCCTGCGCGGCCTCAAGGAGCGCTACGAGGCCCACCACGGGGTGGAGATCCGCGACTCCGCGCTCGTCGCCGCGGCCGTGCTCTCCGACCGCTACATCGCCGACCGCTTCCTCCCCGACAAGGCGATCGACCTGGTGGACGAGGCCGCCTCCCGCCTGCGCATGGAGATCGACTCCTCGCCCGTCGAGCTGGACGAGGCGGAGCGGCGGGTGCGCCAGCTGGAGATCGAGCTGGCGGCGATCGCGAACGAGCCCGAGAGCGTGCGGGCGCCGGTCGAGCGGGAGCTCGCGGAGGCGAAGGCGGCCCGGGACGAGCTCGCCGCCCGCTGGGGGCGGGAGAAGGAGGCGCTGCAGCGGGTGGCGGAGATCAAGCGCCAGATCGACGAGCTGCGCATGGAGGCCGAGCGCGAGGAGCGGCTCGGCAACCTGGCGCGCGTGGCCGAGATCCGCTACGGGCTGCTCCCCCAGCTCGAGCGGGAGCTCGCCGAGCGCGAGCAGCGGACGGAGCCGCCGCTCGTGAAGGAGGAGGTGGACGAGGACGACATCGCCGCCGTCGTCTCCTCCTGGACGGGCATCCCGGTCTCGCGCCTGCTCGAGGGGGAGGTGGAGAAGCTGATCCACATGGAGGAGCGCCTGCACGAGCGGATCGTCGATCAGGACGAGGCGGTGGAGGCGGTCTCGAACGCGCTCCGGCGCGCCCGCTCCGGGCTGCAGGACCCGAACCGGCCCATCGGCTCCTTCATCTTCCTCGGCCCGACCGGGGTGGGGAAGACGGAGCTCGCGCGCGCGCTCGCCGAGTTCATGTTCGACGACGAGCGGGCGATGGTGCGCTTGGACATGTCCGAGTACCAGGAGCGGCACACGGTCGCGCGCCTGATCGGCGCGCCGCCCGGGTACGTGGGCTACGAGGAGGGCGGCCAGCTCACCGAGGCCGTCCGTCGGCGCCCGTACTGCGTGATCCTCCTGGACGAGATCGAGAAGGCGCACCACGAGGTGTTCGACGTGCTCCTGCAGCTCCTCGACGACGGCCGGCTCACGGACGGGCAGGGGCGCACCGTGGACTTCCGGAACACGGTCGTGATCATGACCTCGAACATCCGCTCCCCGGAGGAGCTGCGCGAGCGCTTCCGGCCCGAGTTCCTGAACCGGATCGACGAGGTGATCGTCTTCAAGTCGCTGACCCGGGAGCAGCTCGCGGAGATCGTGGAGCTGCAGCTCCGCCGCCTGCGCGAGCGCCTGGCGGAGCGGAAGATCGGGCTCGAGCTGACGGACGCCGCCAAGGAGGCGCTGGCGGACGCGGGCTGGGATCCGGCGTACGGCGCCCGGCCGCTCAAGCGGGCGATCCAGCGGCTGGTCGAGAACCCGCTCGCCCGCGCGCTGCTCGAGGGCCGCTTCTCCGAGGGGGACGCCGTGCTCGTGGACGCGCGGAACGGCGAGCTCGTCTTCGAGCGGGCCGAGGCGGCCGCGTCCGCCGCGGCGTAGTCCCGCCCGGCCCATCCTGCGCGCGTCCCTGATGCACGCAACCCTCGGGCGCCGAGCGTCCGGCGCCTCGCCCGGCGGCCTGGCCTGCCGGCCGGCGGCGTCCTACGATTCGCGAACGCCCCATGCCCGCGCCCGTCATCGGCCGCGACGCCGAGCTCGCCGCGCTCGAGTCCTTCCTCGAGCACGTGGAGGAAGGGCCCTCGGCGCTCGTCCTCGAAGGCGAGGCCGGGGTCGGCAAGACCACGCTCTGGGCGGAAGCGGTCTCGGCGGCCGAGCGGCGAGGGCTGACGCCGCTCCAGGCGCGCCCCGCGGAGTCCGAGACCGGGCTCTCGTTCTCGGGGGTGCGCGACCTGCTCGACCCCGTGCTCGGCGAGGCGCTCGGCGCCCTCCCCGAGCTGCAGCGGCAGGCGCTCGCGCGCGCGCTGCTCCTCGACGGCGGCGACGGCCCGGCGCCCGACCCGCACGCGATCGGCGTCGAGCTGACGGACGCCGCGAAGGAGGCGCTCGCCGAGGCCGGGTGGGACCCCGCGTACGGCGCCCGCCCGCTCAAGCGGGCGATCCAGCGGCTGGTCGAGAACCCGCTCGCGATGCGCCTGCTCGAGGGCGACTTCGGCG
>DATLYP010000088.1:0-11315 GCA_035574655.1 Gaiellaceae bacterium | reverse complement strand
CGGCGGCCGCCGCGGCGCTCGCCTGCGCCGCCTCCGCGCCGCGGGCGCAGCCGGCGCCGGCCGGCGAGACCGCCATCTTCTACTACCCCTGGTACTCGACCCCCGCCCGCGACGGGCGCTGGGCGCACTGGTACGTGGAGCGCTCCGGCACGCCCGTGCTCGCGATCGCCTTCTACCCGCTGCGCGGGCTCTACTCCTCCTCCGACCCGCGGATCGTCGCCGCCCACATGCGGGAGATCGCGGCCGCAGGGATCGACACCGTCGTCGTCTCCTGGTGGGGCCCGGGCTCCGTCGAGGACGAGCGGCTGCCGCTCGTCCAGGCGGCCGCGCGCCGGGAGGGGCTGCGGGTGGCGCTGCACCTGGAGCCCTATGCGGGGCGGACGCCGGAGCGGGCCGTCGCCGACGTCGAGCGTCTGCGCGCCTTCGGCATCCGCGACGTGTACGTGTACGACGCGGACCGGGACGCCCCCGCCGCCTGGGCGGCCGCGCTTTCCCGCCTTCAGGGAGTGCGCGTCTTCGCGCACACGACGCTCGTCGGCCGGGCGCGCGCGGCCGGCTTCGACGGCGTCTACACGTACGACGTCGCGATCTGGACGGGGCGCACCTTCCGCCGGCTCTGCGCGCAGGCGCGGGCGGCGGGCCTCCTCTGCGCCCCCTCGGTGGGGCCGGGGTACGACGCCCGACTCGCCACCGGGCACGCGCTCGTGCGCCCCCGGCAGAACGGCCGCGTCTACGACGGCATGTGGCGGGCGGCGCTGCGCGCGGGCGCGGACGTGGTGACGATCACGAGCTACAACGAGTGGCAGGAGGGGACGCAGCTCGAGCCGGCGCGGCCGCAGGTCGGGCGGCCCGGCTACGAGGGGGCGTGGGGGAGGACCGGTGTGGCCGCCGCGCGCGCGTACCTGGAGGCGACCGCGCGCTGGACGACGCGGCTTCGCCAGGGCCGGTAGGGCTCGTCAGTAGAGGGCGCTCGCCAGGCGGCGCCGGTAGGCGCTCGCCACCGGGTCGTCGTGGCCCAGGTGCTCGAAGATCGCCACCGCCGCCTCGCGCAGCCGCGTCCGCTCCTCCGCGTCCGCCTCGGGCACGCGCTCCAGGATCCAGGCGAGCGCCCGCTCCGCGTCCCCGGCCTCGAGCGCCGCCGCCACCTCCGGCAGCTCGCCGCTCGCCTTAAGCTCCGCCAAGAGGCGCTCGAGCGGACGCGGCGCGAGCAGCTCGTCCAAGAAGACGGCGACCCGGGCCGGCGGCTGCGCGCCCACGAACTCGGCGACGACCCGGCCGTCGCGAAACCCCTTCACCGCCGGGATCCCGCGCACGCCGTAGCGGGCGGCGAGGCCCGGGTTCGCGTCCACGTCCACCTTCGCGAGCGCGACCGCCCCGTCCCGGCGGGCTACCTCCGCCTCGAGCACGGGCGCGAGCGCGCGGCAGGGGCCGCACCAGGCCGCCCAGAAGTCGACCACGACGGGAAGCTCGCGCGAGCGCTCGAGCACCTCCCGCTCGAAGCCGGCCTCGTCCACGTCCACGGGACCTGGAACGTTCCGGGCGGGCTCGGTCATCCCTTGATCACGCCGATGGGGACGAGCCGCGCCACGCGCCGCGCGAGGCCGGCCCGCTCCACGATCTCCACCACCCGGTCGACGTCCTTGTAGGCGAACGGGGCCTCCTCGGCCAGGCCCTTCGGGGACGGGCAGCGGACGACGATGCCGCGCGCCTCGAGCTCGCGCCGCAGCTCCTTGCCGCCGATCCGCTTGCGCGCCGCGGTGCGGGAAAGCCGCCGGCCGGCGCCGTGACAGGTCGTCCCGAAGGAGCGCTCCAGGGAGCGCGGCTCCCCGGCGAGCACGAAGCTCGCCGTGCCCATGGAGCCGGGGATGAAGACGGGCTGCCCGACGCCGCGGTAGGCGGCGGGGATCTCGGGCGAGCCGGCCGGGAAGGCGCGGGTCGCTCCCTTCCGGTGGACGCAGACACGGAGGCCGTCGTGCGTCTCCACCTTCGCCACGTTGTGCGCGACGTCGTACACCTGGCGCGTCCGCTCGGCCGCCTCCCGCCCGAGCACGGAGGCGACGGCCCGGCGCACCCCGTCCGCGATCTTCTGCCGGTTCGCCCATGCGAAGTTCGCCGCTGCGGCCATGGCCGCCAGGTACTGCCGCCCCTCCGCCGAGGAGGCGGGGGCGCACGCGAGCTGCCTGTCGGGCAGGTGGATGCGGTAGCTGGCGAGCCGCTGGTCCATCACCCGCACGTAGTCGGTGCACACCTGGTGGCCGAGGCCGCGGGAGCCCGAGTGGATGAGCACGGTGACCTGGCCCGGCGCGAGGCCGAAGACCGCGGCCGTGTCCGCGTCGTAGACGCGCTCGACGACCTGCACCTCCACGAAGTGGTTCCCGGAGCCCATCGTCCCCAGCTGGTCGCGGCCGCGCAGGCGGGCGCGCTCGGAGACCGCCCCCGGGTCGGCGCCCTCCAGCCGCCCCTCCGACTCCGTGCGCTCCACGTCCTCGGCGCGCACGTCCGGGAGCGCGCGGGGGCCCTCGCGCAGGACCTCGTCCAGCTGGGCGTCCGAGAGGCGCAGGCCGCCGCCCTTGCCCGCCCCGGCGGGCACCTCCCTGGAGATCGCGTGCACGAGCGCCTCCCGCCGAGCGCCGAGCTCCGCGTCCGTGAGCGGGAGCGCGAGCAGCCGCACCCCGCAGTTGATGTCGTAGCCGACGCCCCCCGGGGAGACGACGCCGTCGGGGAGCTCCGTCGCGGCCACACCCCCCACCGGGAAGCCGTAGCCCTGGTGGATGTCGGGCATGGCGATCGCCGCCCCCACGATCCCGGGCAGGGTGGCCACGTTCTGCAGCTGCTCGAGCGAGAGGTCGCCGGCGATCTCCTCCAGGATCTCCTCGTCCGCGAAGATGCGCGCCGGCACGCGCATGTCCGGCCGGCTCCCGGGCGGGATCTCCCAGGTCGTCTCGTCCACGCGCACGAGGGTCGGCTTAGACATCGAGCACCACCCGGCCGCGCCAGCGGCCGTTTTCCCGCCGCAGCTCGAGGCGGTGCAGGGTGACCGCCTTCACGAGCGGCCGCGGCTCGCCCCGGCGCGCGCGCAGGACGCCGCTCGCGCGCGTCCCCTCCACGGCGAGCTCGGCCTCCTCCGGGACGAGGCCCTCCGTGTCCGCCAGGAAGAGGAGCTCGTCCAGCCAGGCTCCGAGCAGCGCGGGGAGGTCGCCCGCGCTCACCTCCACCCGCCGCTCCACCCGCTCGCCGTCGCCCGGGCCGGTCAGCTCCGCGAAGGCGCGCATGGCCTCGACGAGCGCCTCCTCGGGCGAGCCGGCCTCGAGCTCCAGCTCGAGCTCGGACGTGTGGTCGACGAAGCGGTACATCGCCTCGACTGTAGCGCTCCCTGCGCCCGTCGTTCCGGCTCGTCCTGCGCCCCGCGTAGCCTTGCGGGCGTGGCGCAGCGGCTGATCGCGCGGCTCCGGGACGGGGCGGAGTACGTCGTCAGGGTCAGGCACGGGACCCCGGCGGAGGCGCTCGAGTCGCTCACCCGCGCCGGGGAGCACCGCCCCTGGCTCGACGTCGAGGGCGGCCGCGTCCGCTACGACGCCGTGGCCGCCTTCCTGCTCGCCGACGACCGCGCCGAGCGGGAGCTCGGGGAGCTCCTGCTCGAGCTGCACCGGCGCGGGGGAGCGACCCTCGAGGAGGTGCGCCGGGAGCTCGCGCGCCGCGGGATCGGCACGGGCTAGCGCGGGCAGGCGACGACGTCCGCGCCGCAGCCCGCGACGAGCGCGGCCGGGACGTCCCCGGGGGCGACCCCGGCGAGCGAGCGGTGCCCCAGGTCGACCTCGATCCCCGGCCAGGCCGCAAGCCCGAGCGAGCGCGCGCCCTGCGCGGAGCCGAAGCGCAGCAGCTCCTCCGTCGGGAAGACGCCGCGCCGCCCCGTCAGCCGGCGCGCGGTCCCCTCCAGCTCCCGCAGCTCCTCCAGCGGGTCGATGCGCACGTTCGAGTCGGAGCCGATGCAGAGCGGGACGCCGCGCAGGCGCAGGCGCTCCGCCGGCAGGAACCCGTCGCCGAGGTCGGCCTCCGTCGTCGGGCAGACGCACACGGCCGCGCCGGCCTCGGCGAGCAGGTCGAGCTCGCGGTCGTCGGCGTGCGTGGCGTGCACGACGGTCGTCCGCTCCCCCAGGCAGCCGGTGCGGGCGAGCAGCTCGACCGGCCGGCACCCGTGCTCGGCCAGGCACTCCTCCACCTCGCGCGGCTGCTCGTCCGCGTGCACGTGCAGGGGCAGGCCCTCCCGCTCCGCGTAGCGGCCGACCTCCTCGAGCCAGCGCGGCGGGCAGGCGCGTACGGAGTGGGGGGCAAGACCGACCCGAATCCCGGCCGCGCGGAGCTCCTCCACCTGGGCGAGGTACGCCCCAGGCGAGCCCTGGCGGAAGCGGGGGAGGCCGCCGCGCGCGTAGGCGACGTGGAGGAGGACGAGCTCGACCCCGGCCGCGGCCGCCGCCTCGGCGGCGGCGAAGGCCTCCGGGAGGCCGAGGTAGTGGAACTCCCCGACCGCGGTGTAGCCGGCCGCCCGCATCTCCCGGTAGGCGCGCTCGTAGGACGCGCGCACGAGCGCCGGCGTCTGCCGCTCCGCCTCGGCGAGCATCGTCTCCCGCCAGGCCCAGAAGTCGCCGCCCGCCGCCCGGCCGCGCAGCGCGCGCTGGAACGTGTGGCTGTGCGCGTTCACGAACCCGGGCAGGGCAAGCCTCTCCGCCATGGCGGGGCGACGCTACCACCGGCGTAGGCTTCGGCCGTGCGCTGGAGCGAGATCCGCCGGCACGTCCCGAACGCGCTCACGGTGCTCCGCTACCCCGCCGTCCCGGTCTTCGCCTGGCTCTACCTGGAGGCGGGGGAGGGGCCGGCGTGGGGGGCGGGCGTCTTCTTCACCGCGGCCGCCCTCACCGACCAGCTCGACGGCTACCTGGCCCGCCGCTGGCGCGTGCAGTCGCGCTTCGGCACGGTCGCGGACCCGCTCGCCGACCGCCTGCTGATCGGGGCCGCCGCCGTCCTCATGGCCGCTACCGGCCGCCTCCCGCTCGCGGGCGCGGCCCTCGTCCTCGCCCGCGATGCCCTCCTCGTGGCCGGCTACCGGCTGCTCGCGCAGCGCGGCCTCGAGCTGGAGGTGACCGTCCTGGGCAAGGCGGCGACCTGGATCCTGTACGCGTCGCTCGCCCTCCTCCTCGTCACCGCCGAGGGGACGGTGTGGCCGCTCGCCCTCTTCTGGACGGGCGCCGCGCTCTCCCTCGCCGCCGGCGTGCACTACGCGCTGCGCGCGCGGGGCGCGCTCCGCGCCCGGCCCGCCGGCAGGGGAGCCGCCTCGCGCGCCGAATGAGGGGGCAAGCCTCAAGCTCAGGTTGACCCCTGGCGCGAGGGGCTGCTTTACTCCGAGAGCCAGCGAGGAAAGGTGCGCCGTGGAACCGCTTCCCGATCTCAGCACGCTCAGCGACGACGACCTCCGGCGGATGATCCGCGACCTCGAGCAGGAGGAGGACGAGATCTCCTTCCGCCGCCGCGTGCTGCACGGGCGCATCGACATCCTCCGGGCCGAGCTCGTCGCCCGGCTGCGCGAGCAGGTGAGCGCGGGCGAGGCGAGGCTCGCAGACGTCGAGCGGCTGAGCGAGATCCTCGCCTCGAAGGCGGCGCGAAAGCCCGCGGACGCGTGAGCGCGCCGCTCGCCGGAGCCCGGGCCCGCGGGGGGAGTGGACGGTGAGCCACGTCTACTGCCCGGAGTGCGGGTTCCAGAACCCCGCGTCCGCCAACTACTGCTCGCGCTGCGGCGCCCTGCTCGCCGTGGACACGGGAGCGGAGACGACGATGGCGTTCGCGCTCGACGAGGAGGGGGAGGAGGCCGAGTCGCCGCTCGCCGCCGCCGGGATCAAGGGGCCGGCGCTCGTCGTCCGCTCCGGCGGGGGCATGGCCGGCCAGTCCTTCCAGCCCCGGGAGGGCCGCACGCTGATCGGCCGCTCGCCCGAGTGCGACATCTTCCTCGACGACGTGACCGTCTCCCGTCGCCATGCGGAGCTGATCCGGGAGGGCGATCGCTTCACGATCCGCGACCTGGGCAGCCTGAACGGCACGTACGTGAACCGGCGGCGGATCGAGTCGGCGCCGCTGGAGAACGACGACGAGGTGCAGATCGGCAAGTACCGGCTCACCTTTCTCGTGCGATGAGCGCGGTGACCGAGACGCGGCCGGAGCGGGGCGGGGCGGAGCCGCGGCTGCGCACGATCGGCTCCGTGTGCGAGGAGCTGCGGGAGGAGTTCCCGGACATCTCCGTCTCCAAGATCCGCTACCTCGAGGACCAGGGCCTGATCGCGCCGCGCAGGACGCGCGGCGGGTACAGGCTCTTCGCCCCCGAGGACGTGGAGCGGCTCGCGACCATCCTCCGCCTGCAGCGCGACGAGTTCCTGCCCCTCCGCGTCATCCGCGAGGAGCTCGAGGGCCCTGGCGCCTCCGCCGAGCGGGCGCGCCGCCGGTCTGCCGGGCTCCGCGGGCGGGAGGCGCTGCTCGACCTGGGCGAGCTCTGCGAGCGGGCCGCCGTCTCCCCCGAGTTCGTGCGCGAGCTCGAGGAGTACGGGGTCGTCCGCGCCACCGTGGAGGAGGACGGCCACGGCTACCGGGAGAGCGAGGCGGACATCGCCGCCGCCTGCGCCCGCCTCGCCCGCTTCGGCGTCGACGCCCGCCACCTGCGCGCCTTCGTCACCGCCGCCGCCCGCCAGTCGGGGCTCGTGGAGCAGCTCGTCGCGCCCGGGCTGCGCTCGCGCAACCCCGAGCGGCGGAAGGCCGCCCTCGACGACCTCGAGTCGCTCGCGCGGGTCGCCCAGGAGCTCGCGCACACCCTCCTCCTGCGCGACCTGCGCGCCCTCGTGGAGAGGACCTCGCGATGAGCCTCGACCTCCGCGCCCGCGTCCGGGACGTCCCGGACTTCCCCTCGCCGGGGGTCGTCTTCAAGGACCTGATGCCGCTGATCGCGGACGCGGAGTACTTCGGGGAGACGATCCGGCGCATGGCCGAGTGGGCGCGCCCGCGCGCCCCCGATCTCGTCATGGGCGCGGAGGCGCGCGGCTTCATCTTCGGGGGCGCGCTCGCCTACGAGCTCGGGGCCGGCTTCATCGCCGCCCGCAAGCCGGGCAAGCTGCCGCGCGAGACGCTGGAGGCGACGTACGCCCTCGAGTACGGGATGGACGCCCTGCACGTGCATCGGGACGCGATCTCCCCCGGGACGCGGGTGCTCGTCATGGACGACGTGCTCGCGACGGGGGGAACGGCCCGGGCCACGGTGGAGCTCGTGGAGAAGCTCGGCGGCGTCGTCGCGGGCCTCGTCTTCGTGATCGAGCTGACGTTCCTGCACGGGCGCGAGCGGCTCGCCGGCTACGACGTGCACGCGCTCATCCAGTACTGAGCCGCCTCCGTGTTGCGTCCGTCCGCCCGCCCGGGTACAAGCAGCACATGTACGACCCGCTGACCGCCACCTACGGCTTCGGCTGCCCGCACGGCGCGAGGCCGCGGGTGCCGCTCTCCCGCTTCCGCCTGCTCGAGCGCCTGCCCGGCGCCGCGCACCCCGCCGTCTACCGCGTGCACTTCCTCTGCGCCTGCGGGGAGGAGCACGACGGGCTCGTCTCCCACGACGAGCTCGACTGGGCGCCGCTGGGCGCCGCCGCGGCGGGCAGCTTCCGCAACCTGCTCACCGACCGCGACGACGCCCTCGCCGGCGAGCTCGCGGAGCTCGCGGCCGTGCGCATCCGCGCGGGCGAGTGGCCGTGGAGCTTCTTCTGCTACCTGGAGGGCCGCTCCCGGCCCGTCACGCCCTCCTTCTTCGCCGCCATCGCGCCCGCGCAGGGCCTGCTCGGGCTGGCCGTCCGCTGTCCGGCCTGCTCCGCCGCCTCCGTCAACCTGGTCAGCCCCGCGCACGTGGACATCCCCTTCTGGCACGACCGGCGCGTGGGCGTCGTCGAGCACGTGTTCGAGGAGGACGCCCTCCGCGAGCTGGAGGCCTTCCGGGCCGAGCTGCACTCCTCGCGCTTCGACGAGCGGAGGCTCGACCTCGAGCGCTGACCGCCCCCTCAGGCCCGGCGAGCGACCCCGCGGGCGTTCCCTCCGGCCAGGGATGGGCGGGGCCGTCTCCCGCCCCGATACCGGGAGCATGAGCGCCGCCCTGCCGAAGCTCGCCGCCGGCTCGCCCCGGCTCCTCGCCGACGTCCGCGCGATCGAGCGGGTCATCCGCGAGGCGGGGCCTCCCGCGCAGCGGCGCCTCGAGGCGGCCGTCGGCCGCGAGCTTGCGGGGCGGCTGGTCGCCGCCCTGTGCCGCGACGCCCGCCGCGGCTGAGGACGCTCAGCGGTCGGTCGGGCCGGCGCCGCGCGTGCGCACGAGGAGGAAGATCGCCCCGGCCAGGACGAGGCTGACGACGAGCGACGTCCCCGCCGGAAAGCCGACGAGGATCGCGCCCAGCCACATGTAGAGGAAGAAGACGAGCGTCCAGAGGAACGCCTGGACGCCGGGGTCGATGCTGGGCAGGCGCAGGTGCACGGGAAGCGATCCTACCCCGGAGCATCCGCCGCGGGCGGGGAGGACGTGCGCAAAAAGTTCACCGAGCCGGTGGCGCTTTCGTCCACACAGCCCGCCGACCGTCCGCTTCCGCGTAGAGCCTTCGAGCTGGGCTTCGACCTAGTCGCGCTCCGTGCTCGGTGCGAGCGCCAACCTATGGCAGCCGGCGACCGAGGTCAAGGCCGAAGCGGCGCGGATTCGCGCAAAGAGCGGCTTTTTTCTCCCTCGCGTCGCGGCGTCGGCGCGGGAACGTAGGATCCCGCGCAATGCGCCGCTCGGCCGTGTACGGCGCCGCCGGGGCGGCGCTCGCGCTCGCCGCGCTCCTCACCCTCCTCGGCGCCGGCGAGGAGCCGAACGCGCTCTCAGACGGGCAGGCGCTCGTCCTCGGGCTCGTGCAGGGGCTCACCGAGCTCCTCCCGATCTCCTCCTCCGGGCATCTGATCCTCGTCCCCTGGGCGGCCGAGTGGACGTTCCTCGAGCGCAACGACCGCTTCAACCAGACGTTCGACGTCGCGCTCCACCTGGGAACGCTGATCGCCGTCGCCGCCTACTTCTGGCGGGACGTGCTCCGCCTCCTGCGCGCCTTCCTCGCCTCGCTCGCCGCGCGGCGGATCGAAGGGCCGGACGCGCGCGTCGCCTGGTTCGTGCTCGTCGCCACGATCCCGGCCGGCCTGGTGGGGCTCGTGGGGGAGGACGTGATCGCGGACACGCTGGGCGAGCCCTGGCAGATCGCGCTCCTGCTCGCGGCGGGGGCGCTGCTTCTGCTCGCCGCCGACCGCAGGCCGCAGGACCGGGGGATCGAGGAGCTCGGCTTCCGACACGCGCTCGCGGTGGGGCTCGCGCAGGCGCTCGCGCTCGCGCCCGGCGTCTCGCGCTCCGGGATCACGATCACGGCCGGCCGGCTCCTGCGACTCGACCGGGACGCGGCCGCGCGCTTCTCGTTCCTCCTGCTCCTGCCGACCGTGCTCGGCGCCGTCGTCCTGAAGGGGGTGGGCGACGTGCTCCTCGGCGACCTCCCGGCGGGCTGGCAGGGGCCGTTCCTCGTCGGGACGCTGGCCGCGCTCGGGAGCGGCCTGCTCGCGATCGACTGGCTGCTCGGCTACGTGCGCCGCCACACCTACGGCGTCTTCGTCGCCTATCGGCTGGCCGTCGCCGCCTTCGTCCTCGCCGTGATCGCCGCCGGGGCGCGCGAGCCGACGTTCTGACGAGGGAGGGGCGGAGCGCCCCGCACGCGGCCCTACTTGACATAACGCCCGTTCCCGTGCGTGCGGGCGCGCCCGGGCGGGGGATTTTTCGCGGCACCCCTAGACAAGCGCGCACGGGATGCGAGAAAGTGTCGGGGACGAGCTTCTCGTCTTCCCGCTACGCGTGAGCCAGATCGACATCGAGCACCTCCTCGGCTCGGAGGAGATCCGGCACCTGCTCGAGCAGGCCGAGCACGCCGGGACGATCCGGGCCTCCGACCTCGCGGAGATCGCGAGGCGTACGAGCTGACCGAGCTCGAGCAGGACGCGCTCCTGCGCGAGCTCGACCAGCGCGGGATCGAGATCGTCGATCAGCCGCCTCCGCACTCGGAGGTGGTGGCGGCGATCACCGCCCCCGTGGAGACGACCACGGACGCGCTGCAGCTCTTCCTCCGCGAGGCGGGGCGCCACCAGCTCCTGACCGCGGCGCAGGAGGTCGAGCTCGCGAAGCGGATCGAGCGCGGCGATCTGGAGGCGAAGGAGCGGATGATCCAGTCCAACCTGCGCCTCGTCGTCTCCATCGCGAAGAACTACCGCAACCAGGGGCTCCCGTTCCTCGATCTCATCCAGGAGGGGACGCTGGGCCTGATCCGGGCGGTGGAGAAGTTCGACTGGCGGCGCGGCTTCAAGTTCTCCACCTACGCCACCTGGTGGATCCGGCAGGCCGTCGCCCGGGCGCTGGCCGACAAGGCGCGCACGATCCGCATGCCCGTGCACATCGTGGAGCGGCTGCAGAAGATCAACCGGGCCGAGCGGCAGCTGTGGACGCGGCTCGGCCGCGAGCCGACGCTGGAGGAGATCGCCGACGAGGCCTCCCTCACCGTGCAGCAGGTGCTGGAGGTGCGCGCGGCCGCCCGCGCCTCCACCAGCCTGGACGCGCCGGTCGGCGAGGGCGACGACGCCGTCTTCGGGGACTTCGTGGCCGGGGACGACCCGCTGCCGGAGGAGACCGTGGAGGTCACCCTGCGGAGCGAGGCGCTGCGGCGGGCGCTCGCCTCGCTCCCCCAGCGGGAGCGCCAGGTCGTGATCATGCGCTACGGGCTCGCCGGCGCGGAGCCGCAGACGCTGGAGGAGATCGGGCGGCGGCTCGGCCTGACGCGGGAGCGGGTGCGGCAGATCGAGCTCGAGTCGCTGCGCCGTCTCGCCGTCCTGCGCGAGCTGGAGGCGGTCGACGTCACGTAGCGCCTGCGCGCGCGCCGCCGCGTCAGACCGTCCTGATCCCTGCCCGGGTCACGACCACGTTCACGGGCTCGCGCATCGGGGCGAGACCCGCGTACGGCCTGCCGTCGAGGCGGACGTCGACGTTCCAGGGAGCGCCCAGCCGCAGCCACAGGCGCTCCCTGCGGAAGCGGATCGTGTCGCCGTGGCGGAGGGTTCCTTCGTACAGCACCCTCCCCCGCGCCGAGCCCGCGCGGACGAGCAGCCAGCAGTCCCCGCGCGCGGCGACGAGCGCGATCCGCACGGCGGCCGCCTCGGGCCGGGAGGCGGCGCTCGCCGGCCGCGGCGCCGGCGGG
>DATLYP010000087.1:0-21373 GCA_035574655.1 Gaiellaceae bacterium | reverse complement strand
CCCAGCTCCGCGACCGCGTCAACCGCCTCGAGTAGGCGTAGAGGCAGTCAGGCCCCGGTCCGACCCGCGTCGCACGACGACGACGTCCGCGGGCTCGACCGCACCGGGAGTCTCGGCGACGTCGGCCACGACGAACGACTCGACGCCGACTTCGAGAGCCCAGCCTGGATCAGTCCGACGGAGCGTCGCGCTTGACGGACCGGGACGACGGGAACGACGCCGCCATGCCCGTCGTGCGCGTCGGAGCGCTCCGTCCGTCAGCGGTTCACCTCGCGCGGGAGGTGCTGGCGACGATGCGGCGGCACCGCCTGGGAACCCACGCCACCGCGCTCGCGTTCCGCGTGCTCGTCTCGACCGTGCCGCTCGCGCTGCTCGGCATCGGTTTGCTCGGCGCGCTCGGCCTGCGGAGCGTCTGGGACGACTCGATCGCACCGGCCCTGCGCCACCACGTCGCCGCCTCGGTCGCCCGGGCGGCCGACGACACGGCGCACCGCATCTTCGCCCGCAGCGACGCGGAGCTCGTCGTCCTCGCCTGCGCGCTCGTCGTCTGGAACACGCTGCTCGCCGTTCGCGAGGTGGAGCACGCGCTCGACGAGATCCACGAGCAGGAGGGCAGGCGACCGTTCTGGTCGGGCCTGGCGACCGGGATCCCGCTCGCGCTCGCCGTCGACCTCGCCCTCGTGGGCGCGCTGCTCGCGGTCGTCGTGCCGCCCCGCGCCATCAGGCACGGCGCGTGGCACGAGGTGGTCGAGCTCGCCCGCTGGCCGACGGCGGTCGGGCTCGTATGGCTGGCCGTGGCGCTGCTCGTCCGCTACGCGCCCGGCGAGCACCCCGAGCCGCGCTGGGCGAGCGCCGGCTCCGCGCTCGTCGTGGCCGGCTGGATCGGCGCCACCGCCGCGTTCGGCTGGTGGTCGACCAGCGTCGCCAGCTACCGGACGGCCGTCGGCACGCTGACGGCCTTCCTCGCGCTGACGGGCTACGCGCTCGCGCTGGGGCTCGTGTTCGTGCTCGGCGCGCAGCTCGACGAGACGCTCCGCCGGCGCGACGGCGGCCGGAGGCGCGCCGCGCCGCGCACGCGCAGGGCGAGCTGAAGCCGGCGACTACGCGGTCTCTGGGATACGCGCCTCGAGCGCCTCGCCCAGAGCGACGCGCACGGGCTCGAGCTCGACGCGGTCGAGCACGTCCTGGAAGAAGCCGCGCACGATCAGCCGCTCCGCCTCGGCCCGCGAGAGGCCGCGGGCCATGAGGTAGAAGAGCTGCTCCCGGTCGACCTGGCCGAGCGTCGCCCCGTGCGTGCAGCGGACGTCGTTGGCGAGGATCTCGAGCCCGGGGATGGAGTCCGCGTGCGCCGTCTTCGAGAGCAGCAGGTTGCGGTTCTCCTGGTAGGCGTTCGTCTTCTGCGCGTCCTGCTCGACGCGGATCATCCCCCGCCAGACGGCCCGCGCCTCGTCGCGCAGGGCGCCCTTGAAGGCGAAGTCCGACGTCGTGTGCGGCGCCATGTGCTCCTGGAAGGTGTCGTAGTCGAGGTGCTGGCGCCCGTCCGCGAAGTACGCGCCGGTGACGCGCGACGTGGCGCCAGGGCCCGCGAGGTCGTTCTGGATGCGCACCTTCCCCTTCGCCGAGCCGAAGCCGCCGGCCACCCAGTCGAGCTCCGCCTCGCGCTCGACGCGCGCGTGGTGCGAGGCGAAGTGCCACGTCTGCCGCGACAGGTTCTGCACGGAGACGTACTCGACCTTGGCGCCGTCCTGCACGACGATCTCGACGGCGGCGTTGGAGTAGCCGACGAGCTCGGGCCGAGCGGACGCGTACTCCTCGATCACGCTGAAGCGGCTCCCCGGCTCGGCGACGACGAGCAGGCGCCAGAACAGCGAGCCGCCTTCGCTCGCGTTCGCGATCCGCACGTACAGCGGCCGCTCGAGCGCGACCCCCCGCGGCACCTGCACGAGCAGGCCGTTGCGCCACAGGGCGGCGTTGTGCGCCGCGAACTTCTCGTCCCAGCCGACGAGCGAGTGCAGCAGCGGGTGCTCGTCGGTGAGGGGCTCGAAGCGGACGCCGTCGGGCGCCCGCTCGATCGCGACCGCACCCTCCGACGCGTACGCGACGCCGTCCGCCTCGATGTCGAGCATGGCCGGCGCCTCGGCGACCCCCTCGGCGCCGTCGACGGCGAACGTGTCCGGGTCGAAGCCGGCGAGGTCGGTGAAGCGCCAGTGCTCGTCCGCCTTCGTCGGCAGCGGCAGCTCTCGGTAGCGCTCGAGCAGCTCCGGTCTCGTCATCGCCCCTCCCGGAGCACGATCATGCGCTCGGCGGCGCGTAGCGCCGGTGCAGCATGAGCACGTTGCCGTCCGGATCCGTGAAGTGGGCCATGCGGCAGACGCCGGTGTCGAACGTCTCGCCCTCGAACACGACGCCCTTCGCCTCGAGCTCCTCTCTCGCCTCCTCGACGTCCGGGACGCGCAGCGCGATCGGCGCGGCGTGCGGCCCCCGGAACTCCTGCCCGATGTTCGTCGGGTCGATCAGGTAGAGGAACACGTTCTCCCCGAGCCGGAACTCCGGCCACGCACCCTCGCCCGTCTGCTCGAGCCCGAGCGTGTCCCGGTAGAAGGCGGCCGAGCGCTCGAGATCGGTGACGGGCAGCGAGACGAAGTCCGTGCGCTCCGCGATCATCCGGCGCCTCGCAGCCCGCCCGCGGACCGCGAGCGGCTAGCCAACCGAGCCCTCCATCTGCAGCTGGATCAGCCGGTTCATCTCCACCGCGTACTCGAGCGGCAGCTCCTTCGTGATCGGCTCCACGAAGCCGGAGACGATCATCGCCGACGCCTCCGCCTCCGAGAGTCCGCGCGACATCAGGTAGAAGAGCTGCTCCTCGCCGATCTTGGACACGGTCGCCTCGTGGCCGAGCTCGACGTCGTTCTCGTCCACCTGGATGTAGGGGTAGGTGTCCGAGCGGGACTCCTCGTCGAGGATGAGCGCGTCGCAGACGACCTTCGACCTGGAGCCGGTCGCGCCCTTCGCCACCTCGAGCAGGCCGCGATACCCGGCGCGGCCCCCGTTCTTCGAGATCGACTTGGACGTGATCACGGACGACGTCCTCGGCGCCACGTGCACGACCTTGCCGCCCGCGTCCTGGTGCTGCCCCTTGCCGGCGAAGGCGATCGAGAGCACCTCGCCGTGCGCGCGCTCGCCGAGCAGCCACACGGCCGGGTACTTCATCGTCACCTTCGAGCCGAGGTTGCCGTCCACCCACTCCATCGTCGCGCCCTCGTAGGCGACGGCCCGCTTCGTGACCAGGTTGTAGACGTTGTTCGACCAGTTCTGGATCGTCGTGTAGCGGCAGCGGGCGTCCTTCTTGACGACGATCTCGACGACGGCCGAGTGGAGCGAGTCGGACGAGTAGATCGGCGCGGTGCAGCCCTCCACGTAGTGCACGTAGGCGCCCTCGTCGACGATGATCAGCGTCCGCTCGAACTGGCCCATGTTCTCGGCGTTGATGCGGAAGTACGCCTGGAGCGGCATCTCCACGCTCACGCCCGGGGGCACGTAGATGAACGAGCCGCCCGACCAGACGGCCGAGTTGAGGGCCGCGAACTTGTTGTCGTTCTGGGGGATGACGGTCCCGAAGTACTGCTTCACGAGCTCCTCGTGCTCGCGCAGGCCGGAGTCCATGTCGAGGAAGATGACGCCCTTCTCCTCCAGGTCGGCGCGCAGCTTGTGGTAGACGACCTCGGACTCGTACTGGGCCCCGACCCCGGCCAGGTACTTCTTCTCCGCCTCCGGGATGCCGAGCTTGTCCCACGTCTCCTTGATCTCCGCGGGCAGCTCCTCCCAGGAGGAGGCCTGCTTCTCCGTGGGCTTGATGTAGTAGTAGATCGAGTCGAAGTCGATCCCGGAGAGGTCGGCGCCCCACGTCGGCAGCGGGCGGGCGAGGAAGTAGTCGAGGCTCTTGTGCCGGAAGCGCCGCATCCACTCGGGCTCGCCCTTGTGGTCGGAGATCGCGTCGATCAGCTCGTGGGAGAGGCCCCGCGAGGACTTGTAGACGTAGCGCTCGGGGTCCGCCCAGCCGTACGCGTACTCGGAGCGGATCTCGCGGACGACCTGCGTCTCCTGCGTGCTCACGACTCACCTCCCACGCCCGCCGGGGCGAACGCCTCGTAACCCTCCGCCTCGAGCCGGTCGGCGAGCTCGGGGCCGCCCTCGGCCACGATCCGCCCGTCCATGAAGACGTGCACGAAGTCGGGCTGGATGTAGGTGAGGATGCGCTGGTAGTGGGTGATGAGGAGCGCGCCCATCTCCGGGCCGACGAGCTCGTTGACGCCGCTCGCGACGATGCGGAGCGCGTCGATGTCGAGGCCCGTGTCCGTCTCGTCCAGGATCGCGATGCGCGGCTTGAGCATCGCGAGCTGCAGCACCTCGATCCGCTTGCGCTCGCCGCCGGAGAAGCCGTCGTTCACGTACCGGGAGGCGAGCTCGCGGGAGATCTTGAGCCTCTCCATCGCCGCCTCCAGCTGCCGGCGGAACTCGGGGATCGGGATCGGGTCGTCCTCGCCGCCGGCGCGCGCCTTGCGGATGGCGTTGATCGCGCTCCGCAGGAAGCTCGTCACCGTGACGCCGGGGATCGCATGCGGGTGCTGGAAGGCGAGGAAGAGCCCGCGCTGCGCGCGCTCGTCCGGCCCCAGCTCGGTGACGTCCTCCCCGTCGAAGAGGATCTGCCCCTCCGTGATCACGTACGCCGGGTGGCCCATGAGCGCGTACGCGAGCGTGGACTTCCCGGAGCCGTTCGGGCCCATGATCGCGTGCTTCTCCCCGAGGTCCACGGCGAGATCGACCCCCTTCACGATCTCGGGGCCGTCCTCCAAGGCGACGTGCAGGTTCTTGATCTCGAGCAGAGCCATGAGAAGAGACCGGACGGCAGATCGCCGTCCGCCTCCCCGATGGTAGCCGACACCCGGCGGGGCGGGGCGGCTCTCCTGCGCGGCTCCGAACGTGGCCTGGGCGCTGCTATGGTCCCGCCATGCCCTTCGGCATCTCCATCTGGGAGCTCCTGATCTTGCTCGTCGTCCTCCTGCTCGTGTTCGGCGCCAGCCGGCTCCCCGAGATGGGCCGCTCGCTCGGCCGGAGCATGCGCGAGTTCAAGGAGGCGGTCACCGGCGCCGAGGAGAGGCTCACGTCCTCCACCCCGTCGTCGCCGAGCGAGCTCCCCTCCGCCCGCCCGGACGTGTCCGAGTACGAGCACGACGAGGGCGAGCGCGAGACCGTCCGCTAGGACCGCGCCGTGAGGCGCCGCTGGCTTCCCCGCCGCCTCCAGCACGGCGAGGAGGCGACGCTCGTCGAGCACCTGGACGAGCTCCGCTCGCGGCTGATCATCGGCCTCTGCGCGATCGTCCCCGCGTTCCTGCTCGCGTTCGCCTTCCACGAGCACATCGTCCGCTGGCTCGCGGAGCCGCTCCCCGACGACAAGCGGCTCGTCACCTTCGGCGTGACCGAGCCCTTCACGACCTCGGTCAAGGTCAGCCTGGTCGCCGCCCTCGCCCTCTCCCTCCCCGTGCTCCTCTGGCAGGTGTGGGCGTTCCTCGCGCCCGCGTTCGCGCCCCGCTTCCAGCGCGTCGTGGTCGTCGCCGTCGTCATCGCGACCGCCCTCTTCGCCTGCGGCATCGTCTTCATGTACTACGTCGTCCTCCCGCTCGCGCTCGAGTTCCTGACGAGCTACGACGACGAGCTGTACGACGTGCAGGTGCGTGCGAGCTACTACTACTCGTTCGTCGCCTGGATCCTGCTCGCCGGCGGCCTCACCTTCGAGATGCCGATCTTCCTGCTCACGCTCGTCCGCCTGCGCGTGCTCTCCGCGGCGCGGCTCCGGCGCAACCGCAGGCTCGCGTTCGTGATCCTGCTCGTCTTCGCGATCCTCCTCCCGACCGTCGACCCCGTCTCGCTCGCGTTCGAGGTCGTTCCCCTCGTCCTCCTCTACGAGGGGACGATCTGGGTCGCCGTGCTCATGGAGCGCCGCTGGCAGCGCGCCTGGGAGGAGGAGCTCTTCGAAGCGGGTCTCCCGTGAGGGTGCTCTCGGCGGACTGGGTCGTCCCGGTCGAGGGCGGCCCGCTCCGGGACGGCGCGGTCGCGATCGGGGACGACGGGCGCATCGTCGCGGTGGGGCCCGCGCAGGAGCTGGGGGAGGGCGAGCGCTTCCCCGAGTGCGTGATCCTCCCGGGCTTCGTCGACGCGCACAGCCATCTCGAGTACGCCGTCTACCGGGGGTTCGGGGACGGGCTCCCCTTCGCCGACTGGATCGCGCTGCACGTCGCCCGCAAGCGGCGGCTCGACCTCGCCCAGATGGAGGCGAGCGCCCGCTTGGGGGCGCTCGAGTGCCTGCGCTCGGGCATCACCACCGTCGGCGACGCGAGCTTCGCCGGGGCGGCGGCGGCCGCCTGCGCGGAGCTCGGCCTGCGCGCGATCGTCTACCTCGAGGTCTTCGGCGAGCGCGAGGACGCGCTCGACCGCTTCCACGAGATCCGGGAGCGGATCGCGGGCGCGCTCTCGGAGCGCGTCCGCCTCGGCGTCTCCCCGCACGCCCCGTACACGTGCTCGCTCGACGTCTACCGGGCGTGCGCGGAGCTCGGACTGCCCACGACCACCCACCTCGCCGAGAGCGACCGGGAGCGCGAGTACCTGCTCACGGGCTCGGGCCCGTGGGGGGCGTTCGCCGACCTCCTCGTGCCGGCGCCGGGCGCGACTGGCGTCCGCGCTCTCGCCGAGGCCGGCCTGCTCGGCCCCCGCCTGCTCGCCGCGCACTGCGTCGCCGTGGACGAGGAGGAGATCGCCCTCCTCGCGGAGCACGACGTGGCGGTCGCCCACTGCCCACGCTCGAACGGGCTCCTCGCCTGCGGCGTCGCCCCCCTGGCCGCTCTGCGCGAGGCGGGCGTCCGGGTCGCGATCGCGACCGACAGCCCCGCCTCCACGCCCTCCTTCGACATGTTCGACGAGATGCGCGCCGCGATCCTCGCCGCCCGCGCCCGGGAGCGGCGCCCGGACGCGCTCGCGGCGGCGGAGGCGCTCGAGCTGGCGACGCTGGGCGGGGCGCGCGCCCTCGGGCTCGAGACGGAGGTGGGCTCGCTCGTCCCCGGCAAGCAGGCCGACCTGACGGTGCTCTCGCTCGCCGGCACCCCCTTCCTGCCCTGGGAAGATCCCGTTACAGCGACCGTCCTCGGCGGCTCCCCGGAGCGGGTGGTCGCTACTCTCGTCTCCGGCGAGACGCGCTACGAGAAAGGAGGGAAGGCATGGCACGAGCTGATCGGCGCCGCGCGCAGCGCGCGCGCACGCCTGCTGTCGCCCGCGGCGCGGACGTCCTGATCGAGGACACCATGTTCTTCCCCCGGCTCCGCCGGCACGCGAAGTGGATGTTCGTCTTCCTCGCCTTGGCCTTCGGGCTCGGCTTCGTCGGCTTCGGGGTCGGCGCGGGCGGGGTCGGCATCGGGGACATCTTCCGGGGCACCGCCGGCTCCGGCGTCCCCTCCATCGCCGAGGCCGAGGAGCGGGCCGCCGACAACCCGCGCAGCCCCAAGGCCTTCCGCGACCTCGCCACCGCCTACCAGGCGAAGGGACGCACCGACGACGCGATCGAGGCACTCGAGCGCTACCTGGAGCTGCGGCCGCGCAGCGTGGACGTGCTGCGCGAGCTCGCCGCCCTCTACCTGGCCAAGGCGCAGGCGGCGCAGGAGCGCGCGCAGATCGCGCAGGCGCGGGTCGCGTACCTGGCGCCGGGCACCGTGGTCGAGGACTTCCAGCTCGGGGGGCGCCCGCTCGAGCCGGACCCGATCACGAGCGCGGTCAGGTCCCGGTACGAGCAGGAGGTCTCCTCCGCGTACGCGGAGGCGCAGCAGGCCTCCGCCAAGGCGGTGGACGCGTACCGCCGCATCGCCCGCGTGCAGCCGAACGACCCGGCCGTCCAGCTCGAGCTCGCCCAGGCCGCGCAGTCGGCCGGGGACGTCTCGACCGCGATCTCCGCCTACGAGCGCTTCCTGAAGCTCGCGCCGGACGACCCGACCGCCCACGACGTGCGGCGCCTCCTCAAGCAGCTCCGGGCGCAGTCCGGGTAGAGTCGCTCCCCGTGAGGCTCGCCGCGACCGCAGCCGCGACCGCCGCCGCCGCCCTTCTCGCCCTCACCGGCTGCGGCACCGGCGGCTACAGCGAGGGCGGGAGCACGAGCGCCGGCAAGCAGCTCTTCGAGCAGCGCTGCAAGTCCTGCCACGCGCTCGCGGACGCGGGCGGCGGCGGAAGGATCGGGCCCAACCTGGACGACGCCTTCGCCCAGGCGCGCGCGGACGGCATGACCGAGGCCACCTTCACCCAGGTGGTTCGCGACCAGATCCGCTACCCGATCACGAAAACCTCGACGGGAGCGCCCGGGATGCCGCCCATCGACGAGACGCTCCCCGAGTGCGGCGAGGTCGAGGAAGGGGCGTTCTGCGTGGAGGACCAGCTGCAGGCGGCCGAGGACATCGCCGCCTACGTCGCCTCCGTCGCCGGCACGGGGAAGGCGCCGACGCCCCCGCCGCCCGGCGGGGAGGTGAGCGGGAAGCAGGTCTTCCTCGCCAACTGCGGCGCCTGCCACACGCTGGCCGACGCCGGCACGACCGGCACCGTGGGCCCGAACCTCGACCAGGCGCGTCCTTCCAAGGGGCTCGCCCTCGACCGGGTGACGAACGGGAAGGGCCAGATGCCCTCCTTCAAGGGCACGCTCAGCGACGAGCAGATCCAGGCGGTCGCCGAGTACGTGGCCCGCGCCGCCGGCCGCTAGCGCCGCCTCAGGCGGTCTGGGCCTCGAGGTCGACGACGACGTGCCTCACCGGCACGTCGTAGCGCTGCCGCACGGCCTCGACCACGCCCCGCTCGAGCCAGTTGGAGCGCCCCTCCGGGTGCGTCGAGATGACGATCAGGTCGGGGTGGTACAGGCGGACGGCGTCCTCGATCGCGACCAGCGGATCGACGTCCCCCACCTCCCCCTGCGCCTGGATGCCGACGTCGGCGAGCCTGCGCAGGGTCGCGTCCAGCCGCCGCTGAGCCGCCTCCCGCGCCGGGTCCTCGTCCGAGGTCCACGTCCGGAGCCGAGAGTTGAGAGCGGGGCAGACGACGAAGAAGCGCGTCTTCTGGGCGAGGGCGAGCTCTCCGATCTCGCTCAGCAGCTCCTGCCCGCCGACCGTCTCGTTCGCGACCACGAGCACCCGCCGCTCGTCGGGGTCGCCGACGTGCGGGATCGGCTGGCGCTCGGGGGCGGGGCCGCGCTGGCGGAGGTAGGCCCAAACGGCGGTGGCGGAGAGGGCGAGGAAGACCGCGAAGCCGAGCCAGGGGTCGACCCAGGAGGCGGCGGTGATGAGCGCGAAGGCCGCGATCGTGATGAGCAGGAAGCGGAAGGCCGCGGCTTCGCTGCGGAACGGGCTCTCCATCGCTCAGATGAGGTAGACGGTCGAGTAGACCACGATCCACATGACGTCCACGAAGTGCCAGTAGATGCCGGGCAGCTCGACGCCGTGGTGGTGCTCGGGGGAGAAGTGGCCGCGGAAGCCGCGGACGATGACCATCAGGAGCAGGGAGAGGCCGACGAAGACGTGGGCGCCGTGCAGGCCGGTGAGGCCGAAGAAGACCGAGGCGAAGGCGCCGTCGCCCGTGTTGAAGCCCACGTTCAGGTATTCGATCGCCTGCGTGAGCAGGAAGGCGAGGCCCATGAGGAACGTGAGCACCATGCCCGCGAGGAAGGCCGGCCGCTGGCCGCGCTTGATCGACTGCAGCGCCCAGTGCATGGTGAAGCTCGAGGTGACCAGGATCGCCGTGTTGATCCCGGCCACGAAGACGGGGAAGTGGTAGGGCTCGGGCGGCCACTCGCCGGGCGCCTCCGGGTTCACGACCCGCACGAAGAAGTAGGCGGTGAAGAAGGAGCCGAAGAGCATCGCCTCCGAGGCGATGAAGAGGAACATGCCGAGCGTGCGCGCGTCGACCCGGGAGCTGCGGTGCGCCTCGGGCGGCCCGTGGTGCTCGTGCGCCGCCGCCTCCGCGTGCACGCTCATCTCACGCCCCGACCCCGACCGGCGTCTCCACGATCACATGCTCCACAGGGCGGCCGCTCGCTGCGCGCAGGCGGCCGACGAGGTCGCGCCGCAGCCAGCCGGAGCGCTCGCCCGGGAAGGTGGAGACGATGATCTCGTCGACGCGCTCGTCCTCGAGCGCTTGCATCGCGGCGGTGAACGGGTCCGGGTGGGCGATCTGGCCGTGGGCGTCGATCCCCTCCGAGCGCAGGATGGAGAGGGCGGCGCGCAGCCGGCGCTCCGCCTCCGGGTGCTCGCTGCGCGTCGGGTCGCTCTGCGGGCAGACGATGAGGAAGCTCGCCGGGCCCTCCTTCGCGCGCGCGCGGATGCGGTCGAGCAGGGGCTCGCCGAGCACGGTCTCGTTCGCGACGACGAGCACGTTCGCGCCCACGCGCGCGCTGACGTCGGAGACGACGTGCTCCACCGGCCGCCCTCCCGCCGCCTTGCGGACCTCCTCGACCAGGTTCTTGCGCAGCCAGCCCGACTTCGACTCGGGGTGCGTGGAGATGATGATCTCGTCCACGTCCTCGGTCGCGAGGGCGTCCTTGACCGCGGTCAGGGGGTCGCTCTCGACGACCTCCCCGTACGCGGGGATGCCCGCCTCGCGGAGCACGCGCAGGGTGCGCTCGAGCCGGCGGCCGGCCGCCGCCCGCCGCGAGTCGCGGTAGACGACGTAGCCCTGGCGCGGCTGGGTCACCGGCGCGATGACGGCGACCCGGATCGGGCCGCGCTCGGCCCGCCGCCTGACCGCGTCCGCGAGCTCGGCGCCGACGAGCGTCTCGTTGGCGACGACGAGGACCTTCGTCGGCTCGGGGCCCATCAGGCGTGGACCTCCTCCGGCTGCCGCCCGGGGCGCATCACCGCGTGCCGGGCGCCCGGCACCCCGTACTCGTACGGGCCCGCGACGACCTGCGGGATCTCGTCGAAGTTGAAGATCGGCGGCGGCGAGGAGACCTGCCACTCGAGCGTGTTCGCGCGCCACGGGTTGTCGCCGGCGGCGGGGCCGCGCACCCAGCTCAGCACCATGTTGTAGACGAAGAGCACGAACGAGGCGCCGAGCGCGAAGGAGGCGATCGTGATCACGAAGTTCAGGTCGCCGAAAGCCGCGTCGTAGTCGAAGACCCGGCGCGGCATCCCGCGCAGGCCGACGTAGTGCATCGGGAAGAACGTGAGGTTGAAGGCGACGAACGTCAGCCAGAAGTGGAGCTTCCCGAGCCGCTCGTCGTACATGCGGCCGGTCATCTTCGGGAACCAGTAGTAGATGCCGGCGAAGATCGTGAACACGGAGCCGCCGAAGAGCACGTAGTGGATGTGCGCCACCACGAAGTACGTGTCCGAGGCGTGGATGTCGACCGGCACCGAGCCGAGGTAGATCCCGGAGAGCCCGCCGATCACGAACATGGTCACGAAGCCGAGCGCGAAGAGCATCGGCGTCGTCAGGTGGATGCGCCCGCGCCAGAGCGTCGCCGTCCAGGAGAAGACCTTGATCCCGGTGGGCACGGCGATGAGCAGGGTCGTGATCATCATCGGCACGCGCAGCCAGTCGGCCATGCCGGCGACGAACATGTGGTGCGCCCACACGGAGAAGCCGAGGACGAGGATCCCGACCAGGGAGAGCGCCATCAGCCGGTAGCCGAAGATCGGCTTGCGGGCCATCGTCGAGATGACCTCGGAGACGATCCCGAACCCGGGGAGCATCATGATGTACACGGCCGGGTGGCTGTAGAACCAGAAGATGTGCTGGTAGCCGAGCACGTAGCCCCCGTCCTCGGGGATGAAGAAGTCGGTGTGCATGATCCGGTCGAACATCACGAAGAACTGCGAGCCGGCGATGAAGGGCGTCGCCAGCACGACGAGCAGCGAGGTCGTGAAGTTCGCCCAGACGAGGAGCGGCATGCGCCAGAAGGTCATGCCCGGCGCCCGCATGGTGATGATCGTGACCAAGAAGTTGAGGGCGGTCATGATCGAGGAGGCGCCCGCCCACTGGACGCCCATGTTGAAGAAGGTCTGCCCCATGGGCTGGCCCTCGGAGAGGGGCGCGTAGCCCGTCCAGCCGGTCGCGAACGAGCCGCCGGGGGCGAGGAAGCTGGCCACGAACATGAGGCCGGCGATCGGCAGCAGCCAGTAGGAGAGCGCGTTCAGGCGCGGGAAGGCCATGTCCGGCGCGCCCAGCATCAGCGGAACGACGAAGTTGGCGATGCCCGCGAAGGCCGGGATGATGAAGAGGAAGATCATCAGGGTCGCGTGCGCGGAGACGAGCCCGTTGAACGTCTGCGAGTCGACGAACTGCAGGCCCGGCTGGGCGAGCTCGGCGCGGAAGAACAGCGCCATCAGGCCGCCGATCGCGAAGAAGACGAAGGTGGTGACCAGGTACTGGATCCCGATCACCTTGTGGTCGGTGTTCACCCGGAAGTAGTCGCGCCAGCTGCGCGCCCCGTGCCCCGAGTGATCCTCCGGCCTCGTCGGCCGCCCCGACAGGTAGTAGAGCCAGTAGTCGAAGGCTCCGAGCCCGGCCAGGAAGCCGATGGGGGCGAGCACCAGGCCGGCGACCGCGACCACGATCTCCGTGTCCCAGACCGGGTGCCAGCCCCACCACCAGCGCAGCCCGAGGACGAGCAGCGTCCCGAGCCCGAAAAAGAGCGCGAACATCCACGCCCCGCGGACGAGCCCCGGCCCGAAGAGGAGCCGGAAGAGCGGCCCGCGCGGGGGCTCGAACCGGGCCGGGTACACCTCCGGCGGCGTCGGCGCGTGCACGGTCTCGGTCATGCCCGCCGCTCCTCGACCCAGCGCTCGAAGGCGCGCTCGCCGACGACGCGCGCCTTCGCGCGCATGGTCGCGTGCCCGAGCCCGCACAGCTCGGCGCAGACGACCTCGAACTCGCCCGTCCGCGTCGGGGTGACGAGGATCTCGGTCTCGATGCCGGGCACGGCGTCCATCTTCTGCCCGAAGTTCGGCACCCAGAAGGAGTGGATGACGTCGACCGAGCGCATCGTGAAGCGCGCCTCGCGCCCCACCGGGAGCACGAGCTCCCCGGACTCCAGGTTCCCGTAGTCCGGGTAGACGAACCGCCAGGCGAACTGCTGGCCCACGACCTGCACCTCGAGCGGCCGCGTGCCCGCCTCCCCGTTTCGCGCCAAGACGATCGCGCTCACGATCCCGATCGCCGTGACGAGGACTGCGGGCACCGCCGTCCAAAGGATCTCGAGGCCGGTGTGCCCGTGGATGGGGGCGCCGTCGGCGTCGTCGTCCGCGGGCACGCGCCAGCGCCAGACGGAGTAGACGATGATCGCCGCGACCAGGGAGAAGATGCAGACGGAGACGACCGTCACGAACCAGTACACGTCCTGGATGCGGTCGAACTCCTCCGAGGCCGAGCTCGGCAGCCACTTGAAGAGAAGCGCGACCGCCGTGAGGACGGCGGCGATGACGACCCCGAGCGCAGCGAGCTGGACGATCCCCTTGCGCACCGGAAACGAGACTACTTCAACGGCGCGTTATCGTGCCGCGGCACCCGACCGGCTCCCCGCCTCGCCCCCGCGATGACCCGAATCGCCCGCATCGCGCTCTCCGGAACGATGGTCGCGCTCGTCGCCGCGGCCGCCCTCGAGGGCGGGCGGGAGAGCGGCGCCGCGGCACCGGAGAGGCGTGCGCGACCGGCGGCCGTCGCGCAGCGGACGGGCTCTCCCCCCGGTCGGCCGGTCGTGCTCGCCTTCGCCGGGGACGTGCACTTCGAGGGCCTGCTGCAAGCCAAGCTCGCGGCCGGGCCGGAGCGCCTGCTCGCCCCCGTCCGGCCCGTGCTCGAGCGCGCCGATCTCGCCGTCGTCAACCTGGAGACGGCGATCACGGAGGCCGGGGCGGCGGCCTTCAAGCAGTACACGTTCCGCGCGCCGGCGAGCGCCTTCGCGGCCCTCCGCGGCGGCGGGGTGGACGCGGCCTCCATGGCCAACAACCACGGGATGGACTTCGGGGAGCAGGGGCTGCGCGACTCGCTCGCCGCCGCCCGCCGCCACCGCTTCCCGGTGATCGGGATCGGGCTCGACGACCGCCGCGCCTACGCGCCCTACCGGCGCACCGTGCGCGGGCGGCGGGTCGCGGTGCTGGCGGCGACCCAGGTGCTCGACGACCACCTGATCGAGGCCTGGACGGCCGGGCCGGGGAAGCCGGGCCTCGCCTCCGCGAAGGACGTGCCGCGGCTGCTCGCGGCCGTGCGCGCCGCCCGGGCGAGCGCGGACACGGTCGTCGTCTTCCTCCACTGGGGGGTCGAGCTCGCCGGCTGCCCGACGGCAAGGCAGCGCCGGCTCGCGAGGCAGCTCGTCCGCGCCGGCGCGGACGTCGTCGTCGGCGGCCACGCCCACCGGCTTCTCGGGACGGGCCGGCTCGGCCGCGCGCTCGTCTCCTACGGCCTCGGCAACTTCGTCTGGTACGGGACGAGCCAGCTCTCCACGCGCACGGGCGTCCTCCTCGTCACCGTGGAGGGGCGGCGCGTCCTTCGCTACGAGTGGGTCCCGGCGCGCATCCGGGGCGGCGTCCCCCACCCGCTCACCGGCCCGGAGCGGCAGGCCGAGATCGAGGCCTGGCACGCGCTCCGCCGCTGCACCGACCTGCGCCGCTGAGCCCGCGGGCCGCCCGCGCGCACGGGGCCGCCGCGCCGGCGGGGCTACACTCCCCTCGGGCCGTTAGCTCAGCTGGTAGAGCAGGGGACTCTTAATCCCAAGGTCGAAGGTTCGAATCCTTCACGGCCCATTCGGCGGAAGGGGGCAGCCCACGCGAGTGTCGTGCGCGCCGCCCGTCCGTGGGTGAACCGGCCGGCGCCGGACGGCGAATCACGGGCGTCAACCCGACCGAAAGGGGTCCCAGTGACGTAGCGTGTCCTCGCCTTCCTCGGCCTCGCCGCGGCGCTTGCGGCGCTCGCCGTCGGAGCCGTCTCCGCCAGCACGGGCGGCTCCCGCCCGGCGGCGAGGCCGCACGACCCGCACGACCACGCAGCCCACGCCGCCTCCACGCAGCAGCTCACGAAGTCCGACCTCCGCGCGCTCCTCGGGCGGCAGCTCGGCGAGCATGCGGTGCTCGCCATGAACGCGACCAACCTCGGCGTCACGGGGTCGCCCGCCTTCCCGGCGGCGGCGAAGGCGCTCGACCGCAACTCGGTCGCGCTCTCCAAGTCGATCGAGGCCGTCTACGGCAAGCAGGCCGCGAAGACCTTCCTCGACGGTCGCTTCCAGTGGCGCGACCACATCGCCTTCTTCGTCGACTACACGGTCGCGCTGGCCAAGGGCGACAAGCGGGGTCAGAACCGCGCCGTCGCCGACCTGAAGACCTACACCGTGCGCCACGGCGCCTTCCTCGCCAAGGCGACCGGCCTGCCGGTGAAGGCCGTGCAGAACGACCTGCTCGCGCACGTGCTCGAGCTGAAGGGCCAGCTCGACGCCTACCACGCGAAGCGCTACGCGGCGGCCGCACGCCTCTACCAGGCCGCCTACGCGCACATGTTCAAGACGGGCGACCTGCTCGCGGACGCGATCGCGAAGCAGAAGAACCTGCCGGCGGGCTAGACCCGGCGCGCAGGTTCCGCCGACCCCGGGGGGCTCCGCCGCGCGGAGCCCCCGGCGCGTGCCGGGCCCTTCCTGGGACCCCCTCTGCCGGGCGTCCTGCATGCTGAGGGCGTGCCTGCCCGAAAGCCAGCGCGAGCGAAGATCCTCTCCGTCGTCGGCAACCGGCCCCAGTTCATCAAGTCGGCGCCGCTCTCGGTCGCGCTGCGCGAGGCGGGGATCGAGGAGGTCGTCGTGCACACAGGCCAGCACTACGACCGCGAGCTCTCCCGGGTCTTCTTCGAGGAGCTCGCCCTGCCCGAGCCGCGCTACGAGCTCGACCTGCGCACGCCCGACCCGGCGGCGATGCAGCCCGCGATCGCGGAGGCGATCCGGCGGGAGGACCCGGACCTCGTCCTCGTCTACGGCGACACGAACTCCACGCTCGCCGGCGCCCGCGCCTCCGTCGCCGCCGCCGTCCCGCTCGCGCACGTGGAGGCGGGGCTGCGCAGCGGCGACCTCTCCATGCCCGAGGAGCGCACGCGGATCGAGGTCGACCGGCTCGCCTGGCTCCTCTTCTGCCCCGACGAGCGCTCGAAGCGGACGCTGGAGGAGGAAGGGGTGCTGGGCCGCATCCACGTCGTCGGCGACGTGATGGCGGACGTGGCGCTCAAGCTCGCCGGGCTCGCCCGCGAGCGGTTCCCCATCCCGTTCCAGCCCGGGACGTACGCCGTCGCCACCGTGCACCGGGAGGCCAACGTCGCCCAGCCCCGGCTCGGGCGCATCGTCGAGGGCCTTCGCCGCCTCGACCTCCTCGTCGTCTTCCCGGCCCACCCGCGCACCCGGGCGGCGATCGCGCGCGAGCGTCTCGAGCTGGGCCCGAACGTGCGGCTCGTCGAGCCGCTCAGCTACCTGGAGCTCGCCTCCCTCGTCTCCCAGGCGCGCGTCGTGCTCACCGACTCGGGCGGCCTGCAGAAGGAGGCGTACTGGTACGGGGTGCCCTGCGTGACGCTGCGCCCCTCCACCGAGTGGGTGGACACCGTGCGGCTGGGCGCGAACGTGCTCGTGGACGACGACCCGGACGCCCTCGTCGAGGCAGCGCGGGCGGCCCGCATGCCAAACCCGCGGCCCGCCCTGTACGGGGACGGGCACGCGGCGGAGCGGATCGCGGAGATCCTCGGCGCTACGATCCCCGGCCGATGACGCGCGACGTGGCCATCGTCGGCGCCGGCTACGTCGGCCTCCCCTTGGCGCAGGTCTTCGCGGAGGCCGGCAAGACGGTCGTGCTCGTGGACGTCGACGCCGAGCGCGTGGAGCGCCTGCGGCGGGGCGAGAGCTACATCGAGGACGTCCCCTCGGAGAAGCTGAAGCCGCTCGTCGACGCCGGCCTCGTCGCCGCGACCACCGACTACGACGCGCTCGCGGACGCGGACGCGATCCTGCTCGCGCTGCCCACCCCGCTCTCCCGGCAGCGGGAGCCCGACCTGAGCATCCTCGTCTCCGCCTGCGAGGAGGTGGCGAAGCGGCTGCGGCCGGGACAGCTCGTCGTCCTCGAGTCCACCACGTACCCGGGCACGACCCGGGAGCGGGTCCTGCCGACCCTGGAGGCGGGAAGCGGGCTGAAGGCGGGCCGCGACTTCCACCTCGCCTTCTCGCCCGAGCGCGTCGACCCGGGGCGCAACGACTGGACGACGAAGAACGTGCCGAAGATCGTGGGCGGGATCGACGAGGCCTCCACCGAGGCGGCGGCCGCGCTCTACGGGTCGGTGATCGAGACGATCCACCGCGTCTCCTCGCCCGAGGCCGCGGAGCTGACGAAGCTCCTCGAGAACATCTTCCGCTCCGTCAACATCGCCTTGGTCAACGAGCTCGCGCAGCTCTGCGACCGGATGGGGATCGACGTCTGGGAGGTGGTGGAGGCGGCGGCGACGAAGCCCTTCGGCTTCATGTCCTTCAAGCCGGGGCCGGGGCTGGGCGGGCACTGCATCCCGGTCGACCCCTTCTACCTCACGTGGAAGGCGCGCGAGTACGGCTTCTACACGGAGTTCATCGAGCTCGCCGGGAAGGTGAACGAGTCCATGCCCTACTTCTGCCGCTCGCTCGTCTCCCAGGCGCTCAACCACGCCCGGCAGAAGTCGCTCAAGGGGTCGCGCATCCTCGTCCTCGGCGTCGCCTACAAGCCGGACATCTCGGACACGCGCGAGTCGCCGGCGGTGAAGCTGATCTCCCTGCTGCGAAACGCGGGGGCCGAGGTCGACTACCACGACCCGCACGTCCCCGCCTTCTCCGAGAACGGGATCGCGATGCGCTCCGTCCCCCTCGAGCCCGGGCGCTACGACTGCGTCGTCGTCGTCACCGATCACTCCTCGATCGACTACGAGCGGCTCGTCGAGGAGGCCGACCTCGTGGTCGACCTGCGGAACGCGACCGGAGCGAACGGGAAGCGCTCGGAGAAGGTCTGGAAGCTGTGATCCGCGCAGCCGCCGGCCCCGGCGCGGCGTCCCTCGCTCGGGCGGACACCGTCGGCGAGAAGCGGAGCCTGATCCGGGTCGGCGTGGCCGGGCTCGGCCACTGGGGGCCCAACCTGGCCCGGAACTTCGCCGAGCTCGCCGACCTCGCCTGGCTTTGCGACACCGACCCCGCGCGCGCCGAGCTGGGCGGGCGCTACCCGCAGGCGCGCTGGACGGACTCCTTCCAGGACCTGCTCGAGGACCCGGAGCTGGACGCGGTCGTGATCGCCACCCCCGTCCCCACCCACTACACGCTCGCGAAGCAGGCGCTCGAGGCGGGCAAGCACGTGCTCGTGGAGAAGCCGCCCGCCATGCGCGGGGAGGAGATGGCCGAGCTCTGCCGCCTTGCCGAGGCGCAGAGCCTCGTCCTCATGCCCGGCCACCTGCTCCTCTACCACCCCGGCGTGCAGAAGCTGAAGGAGCTGATCGACGCGGGCGAGCTGGGCGAGGTGCTGTGCGTGTACGGGAACCGCCAGAACCTGGGGATCATCCGCTCGAACGAGAACGCCCTCTGGTCGCTCGGGGTGCACGACCTCTCCGTCATCCTCTACCTGCTCGACGAGGAGCCCGAGCAGGCGGTCGCGCTCGGTCGCGACTTCCTGACCGAGGGGGTGGAGGACGTCGTCTTCTGCTACCTGCGCTTCCCCTCCGGGAAGATCGCGCACATGCACCTGTCCTGGCTCGACCCGCACAAGATGCGGAAGATCACGGTCGTCGGCACGGAGAAGATGGCCGTGTTCGACGACATGGAGCTCGAGCGGAAGGTGACCGTGTACGAGAAGGCGCCCTGGCGGCCCTCCGACCGGTACGGGGAGTGGCAGACGCGGACGGGGAACATCTTCAGCCCGCACATCCCCTCCGACGAGCCGCTCAAGCTCGAGTGCCGGGAGTTCCTGCGCCTCGTCGCGGGCGAGGGCGACCGGCGCAAGGTGGCCGAGGACGGGGCGCGCGTCGTCCGCGCCCTCGACCTGCTCACCCGGTCGTTGCGTGGCGGCTGAGGTCCACCCGACCGCAACCGTCTACCCGGGCACCGTGCTCGGGGAGGGGGTGCGCGTGCTCGAGAACGCGGTCGTCGGCAAGCAGCCGGCCCTCTCCCCGCGCTCGACCGCGAGGCGCGGGCCGCTGCCGCCGACGGAGATCGGCCCCGGCACGGTCGTCTCGACGGGGGCGATCGTCTTCGCCGGGGCGCGGATCGGCGCCGGCGTCGTGCTCGGCGACCAGTCGTGCGTGCGGGAGCGGGTCGTGGTCGGGGACGAGGTCGTCGTCGGGCGGGGCGCCCTGATCGAGAACGACACGACCGTGGGCGCGCGCTGCCGCATCCAGGCCGAGGCGTACATCACCGCCTACTCCACCTTGGAGGAGGACGTCTTCGTCGCCCCCTGCGTGGTGACGACGAACGACAACTTCATGGGCCGCACCGAGCGGCGGCTGGAGCTGATGCGGGGGCCAACGATCCGGCGGGGAGCGCGCATCGGCGGGGGCGCCGTCCTCTGCCCCGGCGTCGAGATCGGGGAGGAGGCGTTCGTCGGCGCGGGCGCGGTGGTCACGAAGGACGTGCCGGCGCGGGTGGTCGTCGTCGGCAACCCCGCCCGCGTGCTCCGCGACGTGCCGGCCGAGGAGCTCCTCGACGCCGCCCCCTGACGCCGGGCGGCGTCGCGGCCTGTTCAGCCCTTGACGATCGTTAGGCGGTAGCGCGTGCGCCCCGGGCTCGTCGCGCGGACGTGCACGTAGTGCAGGCCGGCCGCGCGCGCGCGGAAGGCGAAGTACTGGCGGGGGCCGGCGCGCGCCGAGAGGCGGGCGCGGCGGCCGACGTCCTCCACGCCCGCGATCGAGCGGGTCCCGGGCAGCCAGAGCGCGAGGCTCAGGTCGACCGCTGGCGTGCCCCCGGTCAGCCCCAGGTAGACGGCTTGCCCGCGGCGGAGGCGGATCGCGTACACGTCGTCCTGGTCGTCCCAGTAGTCCACGATCGCCTGCAGGCGCCGCGTCGCCCCGGCCAGCCGGTAGGCGCGGTGGCCGGCGTCGTCGTTCGCCTCGTAGGCGTCGGCGGGCGGCAGCGGCTCCGCGAGCGCGGCGATCGCCGCGGCCACGTCCAGGCGCCCCCAGCCGGTCAGCGCGTCCCGGCCCGCGGGGCAGAGGGCGCAGCCCGTCTCCGCCGTCTGGTCGACGGCCGTGCGCTCGAGCAGCGTCAGGACTTGGTCGGGGGTGAGCGTCGGGCGCAGGCTGAGCAGCACCGCGGCCGCCGCCGCGACCTGCGGGGCGGCGAAGGAAGTGCCCTGCGCCTCGCGGTACTCGTCGGGCCCGCAGCTCGAGTAGCCCTGCTCCGCGCACTGCGGGAAGCGCGCCGTGAGCGGCTGGGGGAGGATGGAGAGGATCCGCTCCCCGGGCGCGGCCAGGTCGTTGTAGACCCGGTCGCGGTTGGAGAAGGGCGGCACCGTCCCCGCCTCCGTGACCGCGCTCACGCCGAGCACGTGGGGCAGCGCGGCCGGATAGCTCGCGTACGGCCAAGGCATGCGGGGCGCCTGGTCGCCGTTGCCGACGGCGGCCACGACCACGGCCCCGTTGGAGACGGCGTACGCGATCGCGTCCGCCTCCAGGCGCGAGTAGCTGTCCCGGCTCGGGTCGAGCGGGTCGCGGATCCCGCCCAGGCTCATGTTGATCACGCGCGCCCCCTGCTCGACGGCCCAACGCAGGGCGCGCGCCTCCGCCTCGATCGGGACCGTCCGCGAGGGGGTGACCACCCGCGCCACGAGCAGCTGCGCCGAGGGGGCGAGCCCGGCGATGCCGATCCCGTTGTCGACGCCGGCCGCGATCAGGCCGGCGACGAAGGTGCCGTGCCCGAGCCGGTCGACGCGCGCGGAGCCGCCCACGAAGCTCTTGGCGTCCAGGATCTTCCCCTTCAGCTCCGGGTGGCTCGCGTCCACGCCCGAGTCGATCACGGCCACCGGGACGGGCTCGAGCGCGGGAAGCGTCGGCCAGGGCAGGTAGAAGCCGCTCCGGCGCAGGTACCACTGGCGGGAGGCGAGCGGATCGGTCGGGACGAGGGCGGGGCGACGCACGTGCCGGGCCGCGAGCGTCTCCACGTAGCGGATGCCGGGGATGCCGCGCAGGGAGACGCCGGCGGGGAGGTCGACGACGAGCGCCGGGATCGGGGCGAGGCTCTCCGGGCGCGCGCCCGCGCGCCGCTCGATCGCCTGCGCCACCCGCCCCGGGTCGGCTCCCCGCTCGAGGCCGACCGCGACCCGGGCCGCGTCGGCCGCGCCGGGAG
>DATLYP010000086.1:0-6535 GCA_035574655.1 Gaiellaceae bacterium | reverse complement strand
CGGCGACGACATTCGCGCCGGCGGGCGCATCCTCCATCTTCACCGGCGCCGCGCCTGGCGCACGCTTGTGCATCTCGATCTTCTCAGGCCGGAGCGCCACCCAGACTGTCGCGCCCTTCGCGCCCGTCACGCCGTGATCGAGATAGACTGGCGCCGAAAGCTCCGGACAAGGCACCTGCGCCTCGTTCGGCTCGTCCCTTTCCAACACGCCCTCGAACATGTTCACCGAGCCCACGAAATCGGCCACGAAGCGCGAATTCGGGAACTCGTAGAGATCCGACGGCGTCGCCACCTGCGCCAGCACGCCGCGGTTCATCACCGCGCAGCGCGTGGCGATGGCGAGCGCCTCGTCCTGATCGTGCGTGACCATGATGAAGGTGATTCCCACCTTCTCCTGCAGCGAGGTGAGCTCCGAGCGCATCTGGTCGCGCAGCTTCGCATCGAGCGCCGAGAGCGGCTCGTCCAGCAGCAGCACCCGCGGCCGCTTCACCAGCGCGCGCGCCAGCGCCACGCGCTGGCGTTGCCCGCCCGAGAGCTGGTCCGGCATGCGGTCGCCCAGACCATCGAGCTTCACCAGCTCGAGCGCCTCCGTCACGCGCCGCTTCAACTCATTTGTCGGAACGCCGTCCATCTTGAGGCCGTAGCCGACATTGTCCGCCACCTTCATATGCGGAAACACGGCGTAGCTCTGGAACACCATGTTCACCGGCCGCTTGTTCGGCGGCAGCGGCGCAATGTCCTTACCGTCGATCAGGATGCGCCCCTCGCTCGGCGTCTCGAAGCCGGCGAGCATGCGCAGCAATGTGGTCTTGCCGCAGCCGGAGGGGCCGAGCAGCGCGAAGAACGAGCCGCGCGGAACCTCGAGCGAGATCCCGTCCACGGCGACGGTATCGTCGAACCGCTTGACGACCTCCTCCAGGCGGACGTCCGCCGGCGCTGCCGCCGCCCCGCTCATCCGGCGAGCTTGACGGCCACGTGCTTGATCCGCGTGTACTCCTCCATCGAGTAGAGGGACATGTCCTTGCCGTACCCGGACTCCTTGAAGCCGCCGTGGGGCATCTCGGAGGCGAGCGGGAACAGGTGCTCGTTCACCCACACCGTGCCGAAGTCGAGCTGCGCCGCGACCTTGAGCGCGCGGCCCACGTTCTCGCTGAAGACGGAGGCGGCGAGCCCGTAGCGGACGCCGTTCGCCATCGCGATCGCCTCCTCGTCGGAGGCGAACTCCTGCACGGTGACGACGGGGCCGAACACCTCCTGCTGGACGATCTCGGCGTCCTGGGCGACGTCGGTGACGATCGTCGGCTTGACGAAGAAGCCGCGCTCCCCGAGCGCCTCCCCGCCCGTCACGATCGTCGCCTTCGCGGCCTTCGCGCGCTCGAGGAAGCCGAGGACGCGCTGCTGCTGCTCGCGCGAGATGACCGGCCCCATCTCCACGTCGTCGCCCTCGGCCGGGTCGGCGACCTTGATCGCCTCCACCGCCTCCACCGTCTCCGAGAGCACGTCGTCGTAGATCCCCTTGGCGACGAGGACGCGCGAGGAGGCGGTGCAGTCCTGCCCCGAGTTCCAGTAGCCGCCGATCTTGACCGCCTCCGCGACCGCGGCCGGGTCGGCGTCGTCGAGCACGACCATGGGCGCCTTGCCGCCGAGCTCGAGGTGCACGCGCTTGAGCGTCTCGGCCGCGTTCGCGGCCACGATCTTGCCCGTCGCCACGTCCCCGGTGAGGGCGACGAGCGCGATCTTCGGGTGCCGGACGAGCGCCTCCCCGACGGGGACGCCGTCCCCCGTGACAACCTGGAGCACGCCCGGCGGCAGGATCTCCTGCGCGAGCTCGAGGAAGCGCAGGGTCGTCAGCGGGGTCTGCTCGGCCGGCTTCAGGATCTGCACGTTGCCCGCAGCGAGCGCGGGCCCCATCTTCCAGACGGCCATCATCAGCGGGTAGTTCCAGGGGGTGATGCCGGCGACGATGCCGAGCGGCTCGCGGCGGATCATCGAGGTGTACCCCTCCACGTACTCGGCCGCCGACTTGCCCTCCAGGGTGCGGGCCGCGCCGGCGAAGAAGCGCAGGTTGTCGGCCGAGAAAGGCATCTCCTCGACGGCGATCGACCTCGGCTTGCCCACGTTCAGCGACTCGAGGCGCGCGAGCTCCTCCGCGTGCTCGTCGATCACGTCGGCGAGCTTGAGGAGCAGCTCGCTGCGATCCTTGGGCGTCTTCCAGCGCCACTCTTCCCAGGCCTTCTCCGCGGCCTTCACCGCCCGCTCGACGTCCTCGGCCGTGCCGCGCGGCACCTCGGCGATCACCTCTCCGGTCGCCGGGTTCAGCACCTCCATCGTCTCGCCGCTCGCCGACTCGACCCACTCGCCGCCGATCAGCATCTTCTGCTGGATGACCGACACGCTCACCTCTGTCACCTCCTCCGCGAAACGGGGTGAGCCTAGCTCCGGGCGCGCCTCCGTGTCGACCGGACGCCGGCCGAGCCGCTGGCCGGACACGGCGGCCGACGCCCGCTGAGCCGGGAGCCCGCCCGCCGTCTGAAGGATCGTGAGCCCTGTCCCGTCTAGGATCGCGCCGTGGCCGTCCTGAGGCTCCGCGCGCCGCTCTCCGAGCTCGCCGGAGGGCGCGAGCTGCGCCTCCCCGGCGAGACCGTGGTCGAGGTGCTCGGCGCGCTCGAGCGCGAGCGCCCCGCTCTCAGGGGCTGGATCCTCGACGAGCGCGGGCGGATCCGCGAGCACATCAACGTCTTCGTGAACCGGGAGCACGGGCGGGAGGAGACGGCCGTCGGGGACGGCGACCTCGTGCACGTGCTCCCCTCGATCTCGGGAGGGTGAGGTGACGGAGGTCCTGGTCGGCACCAGGAAAGGGCTGTTCGTGCTCCGCGGCGAGCCGGGCGGCGAGCTGGAGATCGCCGTGCGCCGGTTCGCGGGGGAGCCGGTCGAGTTCGCGACCCGCGACCCGCGGACGGGCCGCTACCTCGCCGCCGTCACCTCCGCCTTCTACGGGCCGAAGCTGTTCGTCGCCGAGGACCCGGGGGGCGAGTGGGAGCAGGCGCAGGGGCTCGAGCTTCCCGAGGAGAGCGACACGGCGCTGACGCGGCTGTGGACGGTCGTCCCCGGCGAGGAGGAGCGACTCCTCTACGCGGGGGGCGACCCGGCCGTGCTCTTCGAGAGCCGGGACGGCGGCCTCACCTGGCGGCTGAACCGGGGCTTCTGGGAGCAGCCGGGGCGCGACCGGTGGCAGCCGGGCGGTGGCGGCCTCTGCTTGCACTCGATCGCCACTTGGCCGGGGGACCCGGCCCGGCTCGCGCTCGGCACCTCCGCCGTGGGCGTCTGGCTCACCGAGGACGGGGGCGAGACCTGGCGGCACGGGAACGCCGGCCTCGTCGCCCGCTACCTGCCCGAGGAGTCGCGGGAGGGGACGCTCGACCTCTGCGTGCACAACCTGCGCCGCGCCCCGAGGCGGCCGGAGCGGCTCTTCATGCAGTTCCATGGCGGCGTCTACCGCTCCGACGACGCGGGCGAGAGCTGGACCCCGATCGGGGACGGCCTGCCCTCCGACTTCGGGTTCCCGCTCGCGATCGACCCGGACGACCCGGAGAGCGCCTACGTGATCCCGCTCACCGCCGACACGGACCGGGTCGCGCCCGAGGGCAGGGTGCGGGTGTACGAGACCCGCGACGCGGGGGCGACCTGGGCGGAGCGAAGCGAGGGCCTGCCGCAGGAGGACGCGTACCTGACGGTGCTCCGCCAGGCCTTCGCCGGCCGCGGCTCGGGGCCTGGGATGGAGCTCTACTTCGGCGCCACCTCCGGCGAGGTGTTCGGCTCGGCGGACGCGGGCCGCACCTGGTTCCGGGCGCGCACCCACCTGCCCCCGGTGCACTCGGTGCACGTCGCCGCGTAGCTCGTCGCGTCCGGGTCAGGCGATCGCGAGCATGCGGTCGATCGCGCCGCGCGCCCGCCCGGCCACGTCCGCCGGCACGGTCACCACATGCTTCCAGTCGCGCAGCGAGTCGCGCAGCTTGGGAAGCGTGATCATCTTCATGTAGCGGCAGATCGCCCGCTCGGAGACGGCCTCGAAGCGCTTCTCCGGGGCCTCCTTGGCCAGCCGGTGGAGGATGCCCGTCTCCGTCGCGACCAGGAAGCGCCGCTTGGGGGAGGCCTTGGCGAAGGTGATCATCCCCTCGGTGGAGAGGATGTGCGTGCGCTCGTTGCCGAAGGCCATGCACTGGCTCGCGCACCCGCACTCGGGGTGGACGAGGAGCTCCGCGTCCGGCGCCTCCCGCTGCCAGCGCTCGATGTCCTGGGGGCGGATCCCCGCGTGCACGTGGCACTCGCCCATCCACAGGCGCAGCCTGCGGCCCGTCACCCGCTCGAGCCAGAGCCCCAGGTAGAGGTCGGGGAGGAAGAGGATCTCCCGGTCCTCGGGGATCGCCTCGATCACCGCCTTCGCGTTCCCGGACGTGCAGCAGTAGTCCGACTCCGCCTTCACCTCGGCGGTCGTGTTCACGTAGGAGACGACGACGGCGCCCGGGTTCTCCGCCTTCCAGGCGCGCAGCT
This sequence comes from Gaiellaceae bacterium, assembly GCA_035574655.1. Lineage (GTDB taxonomy): Bacteria > Actinomycetota > Thermoleophilia > Gaiellales > Gaiellaceae > GMQP-bins7. The sequence goes on along the minus strand of DATLYP010000086.1, from coordinate 1,984 downwards.
GCTCGCCGGTGATCGAGGCGGCGAGCGAGCAGCCCGCGTCCGGGTCGGGGATGAGGACCGTCTTCTCCGGGCAGAGGATGGCGGCCGTCTCGGCCATGAAATGGACGCCGCAGAAGACGATCGCCTCCGCGTCCGTGCGCGCCGCCTCCCGGGAGAGCCCGAGCGAGTCGCCGACGAAGTCGGCGACGTCCTGCACCTCCGGCACCTGGTAGTTGTGGGCGAGGATGACGGCGCCCCGCTCGCGGGCGAGCGCGCGCACCTCCTCCTGCAGCGCCTGGGTCTCGACGGCGGTCATCGCACCTCCATGGAGACGTCGAGGGAGCGCGCCGCCCGGGTCAGCGCGCCGACGGAGATCTCGTCCACGCCGGTCTCGGCGACGGCGCGCACGGTGTCGAGGGTGACGCCGCCCGAGGCCTCCAGGCGCACGCGCCCGCGGACGAGCGCGACCGCGGCCCGCAGCTCCTCGAGCGGCATGTTGTCGAGGAGGATGGCGTCCACCCCCGCGGCGAGCGCCTCCCGCACCTGCTCCAGGGTCTCGCACTCGACCTCGACCGGGAGGTCGGTCGCGGCGCGCACCCGGCGCACCGCCTCGGCGAGGGAGCCGGCGGCGCGCAGGTGGTTGTCCTTGACGAGCACGCCGTCGTGGAGGCCGAGGCGGTGGTTGCGCCCGCCGCCGGCGGCGACCGCCTCCTTCTCGAGCAGCCGCAGCCCGGGCGTCGTCTTCCGCGTGTCCAGGATGGCCGCCCCGGTGCCGGCGACCGCGTCCACGTAGCGGCGCGTCAGCGTCGCCACCCCGGAGAGCCGCCCGAGGAGGTTGAGCGCGGTGCGCTCGCCGGTGAGCAGCGCGCGCAGCGGTCCGGAGACACGCGCGACCGCGGTCCCGGCCTCGACCGTCTCCCCCTCCTCGACGAGCGGCTCGAAGACGACCTCCGGGTCGAGCTCGCGGAAGACCGCCTCGGCGGCGCGGAGCCCCGCCACGACGCCCGGCTCCTCGAGCAGGAGCTCGGCCGTCCCCGCGGCGTCGGCGTCCACGATCGCCTCCGTGGTGACGTCGCCCGGCCCGACGTCCTCGGCGAGGGCGGCGCGGACGAGCCGCTGCAGCGTGTCCGCCGCTACCGCCATGCCTCGAGGACGGGCGCGGAGCCCGCGCGGAGGACGACGTGCCGCGCGTACTCCTCGCGCTCGCAGGGGAAGTCGGCGCGGAAGTGGCAGCCGCGGCTCTCCTCGCGGGCGAGCGCGCTCTCCGCGACGAGCCGCACGAGCAGGTGCCGCTCGCCCCGCAGCCGCTCGAGGCCGGCCGCGTCGCGGACGAGGCCGCAGTCGCGCCAGAGCCGCTCCCGCAGCGCGGGGTCCACGGGCTCGGGGGGCGGCGGCTGCGGGGGCGGGGGCAGACGGGAGGGCAGCCCCGGCTCGGCGAGCGCCGCCAGCGCCGCCCGCCGGCCGAAGACGAGGCACTCGAGCAGCGAGTTGGAGGCGAGCCGGTTGGCGCCGTGCACGCCGGTCGCCGCGCACTCCCCGGCCGCGTACAGGCCGGGCAGCTCCGTGCGCCCCTCGAGGTCGGTCACGACGCCCCCGACCGTGTAGTGCGCGGCCGGCGAGACGGGAACCGGCGCCCGCGCGGGGTCGTACCCGCGCGCGGCCAAGCTCCCCATCAGGGAGGGGAAGCGGGAGCGGTCGACGGGGCGCAGGTCGAGCAGCGCGGTGCCCCGGGCGGCGATCGCGCGCGCGACGACGTCGCGGGGGGCGAGCTCGTCCGTGAAACGCTCGCCCCGCTCGTCGAGAAGCAGCGCGCCGGCCCCGCGCAGCGCCTCCGAGAGGAGGAGCGAGGAGTCCGCGAGCGCCGTCGGGTGGAACTGGACGAGCTCCAAGTCGGCCACGGCCGCCCCGGCGCGGTAGGCGGCGGCGACCCCGTCGCCGACCGCGCCCGGCGGGTTCGTCGTCCGCGCCCACAGCGCCGAGGCGCCGCCGGTGGCGAGCAGCGTCG
>DATLYP010000085.1:0-3368 GCA_035574655.1 Gaiellaceae bacterium | reverse complement strand
CGGTCGCGCCGCCGCCGGTCGCGGAGGGGGCGACGCCCGCTCCCGCGGCACCTGCCGCGGAGGAGGCGGCCGCCCCGGCCGCCGACCGGGACCTCCTGCTCGCGGCCGCGTCCGCGATGGCGCTCGTGGACGCGATCCGCTCCCACGGCCACCTCGCCGCCCGCCTCGATCCGCTCGGCTCGGAACCCCCGGGCGACCCCGCCTTGGACGAGCTCGCGCTCCCGGTCCCGCTTCCCCCCGAGGTGCAGGCGCGGATTCCCGCCTCCGTCCTCGGCGTCCACGTCGAGGGGGAGACGCTCGCGGACGTCCTGCCCCGGCTGCGCGAGGTCTACTGCGGGACGATCGCCTACGAGATCGAGCACATCTCCGACCACGCGGAGCGGGCCTGGCTCCGGCGGACGATCGAGTCGGGCCGCTTCCGGAAGCCGCTCTCGCCCGAGGAGAAGCGCCGCCTGCTCGAGCGGCTGGCCCAGGTGGAGGCGTTCGAGACCTACCTCCGGCGCGCCTTCGTCGGGCAGAAGCAGTTCTCCATCGAGGGGCTGGACGTGCTCGTCCCGATGCTCGACGAGGCGGTCTCGCTCGCCGCTGCGGCCGGCGCCCACGAGGTGGTGATCGGGATCGCGCACCGGGGGCGGCTGAACGTGCTCGCCCACGTGGTCGGCCGCAGCTACGGCTCGCTGCTGCGCGAGTTCGAGGGCGAGCGCACGATCGACGCGCTCGTCGCCGACCCCGAGGGCGGTACCGGGGACGTCAAGTACCACTTGGCCGCCTCCGAGACCCGCGAGACCGCCGCCGGCGACGTCCAGGTGACGATCGCGGCCAACCCGAGCCACCTGGAGGCCGTGGACCCGGTCGTGGAGGGCTACACGCGCGCGAAGCAGACCGACCGTTCGCGCGGCGCGGGCATCCACGACCCGACCGTCGCCCTCCCCGTCCTCGTCCACGGCGACGCCGCCTTCGCCGGCCAGGGAGTGGTGGCGGAGACATTCAACCTGCACGCGCTGGCCGGCTACTCGACCGGCGGCACCCTGCACGTGATCGCGAACAACCAGGTCGGCTTCACCACCGACCCCGCCGAGGAGCGCTCCACCCGCTACTCGAGCGACCTCGCGAAAGGGTTCGACGTGCCGATCGTGCACGTGAACGCCGACGACCCGGAGGCGGCGCTCGCCGCGATCCGGCTCGCGCTCGCCTACCGGGAGGAGTTCGGGCACGACGTCGTCGTCGATCTCGTCGGCTACCGCCGCTTCGGCCACAACGAGCAGGACGAGCCCTCCTACACGCAGCCGCTCATGGCCGCGCGCATCCAGGCGCACCCGCCCGTCCGCGAGCTCTACGCGCGCCGCCTCGTCGAGGAGGGCGTGCTCCGGCCCGAGGAGGTGGATCGGCTCCTCGAGCAGACGCTCGAGGCGCTGCGCCGGGCGCACGACGAGCTGCGGGCGACGTTCGCCCGCCCGCCCGAGCCGCCGCCCGAGCCACAGCCGCGCACGGACACGGCGGAGGCGGTTGTCACCGCCGTCCCCGCCGGCCGGCTGCGCGCGCTGAACGCGCAGCTGCTCGCCGTCCCCGAGGGCTTCCACGTCAACCCGAAGCTCGAGCGACAGCTGGAGCGGCGCCGACGGGCGCTCGACGAGGGCGGGATCGACTGGGGCCAGGCGGAGGCGCTCGCCTTCGCCTCCCTGCTCGAGGAGGGGATCCCGGTCCGGCTGACCGGGCAGGACACGGAGCGGGGGACGTTCTCGCACCGGCACGCGGTCCTGCACGACGTGGAGACGGGCGAGACGTACACGCCCCTGCAGGAGCTTCCGGCTGCGGCGGCCTCCTTCGAGATCTACAACTCGCCGCTCTCCGAGTACGCGGCGCTCGGCTTCGAGCACGGCTACTCGATCGCGGCGCCGGAGGCGCTCGTCCTCTGGGAGGCGCAGTTCGGGGACTTCGTGAACGGGGCCCAGATCATCGTCGACCAGTTCATCGTCTCCGGCCGCGCGAAGTGGGGGCAGACGTCGCGGCTCGTGCTGCTGCTGCCGCACGGGTACGAGGGCAGCGGCCCCGAGCACTCGAGCGCCCGGCTCGAGCGCTTCCTGCAACTCGCGGCGCAGGACAACATCCGCATCGCCAACTGCACGACCTCCGGCCAGTACTTCCACCTTTTGCGCCGGCAGGCGCTCGACGCGACGGCGCGCCCGCTCGTCCTCATGACCCCCAAGGGCCTGCTCCGGCTGCGCCAGACGATGTCCTCGCTGCAGGAGCTGGCCGAGGGCGCCTTCCAGCCCGTGCTCGACGAGCCCTCGCCGAGCCGCGAGCGCGTGCGCCGCCTGGTGCTCTGCAGCGGGAAGCTCTACTACGACATCGCCGGGCACGAGGCGCGCGGCCTCGCCCCCACCGTCGCCGTCGCCCGGATCGAGCAGCTGTACCCGTTCCCCGTGGAGGCCGTCGACCGCCTCGTCGCCGCCTACCCGGGCGTGCGCGAGCTCGTCTGGGCGCAGGAGGAGCCGCAGAACATGGGAGCGTGGCGGTCGATCAGGCACCGGCTCGAGGAGGCGGCGGCGAAGGCCCCGCAGGTGGAGCGGGTGCTCTACGTGGGCCGCCCCTGGCGCGCCAGCCCGAGCGAGGGGTACCCGACGCTGCACCACCGGGAGCAGGACCGGATCGTGCGGGAGGCTCTGGGCGTCCGCGCCGGCGGCCGGTAGACGCGGCTACCCGCGGGAGGCCCGGGCGAGGCGCGAGCGGCTCAGCTCGAGGAGCCGGAGCGCGACCCGCGGCCCGTGGCGACGGGCGACGCGGAGCAGGCTCCGCCGCTGCTTCCTGGGCAGGCGCCGCCAGAGCTTGACGAGCGCGAGGACGAGCGGCAGGGCGCGGCCGAGCAGCATCGCCCGCGAACGATAGCCTGCGCCGGGCAGGGCCGCGGGCAGCGGAGCCGGCCGGTAGACTCCGCGCCCCAGACATGCGTGACTTGGACGACCTCACCGACCTCGCGTCCGGGTCGCCCTTCGCCGAGGCGATCCGCGAGCACCTCGAGCTCAAGGCCCGGAACGCGGCGCTCGAGGACGAGATGCCGCTCGAGCGCTACCTCGAGGAGGATCGCCTGCAGAACCACCCGCTCTTCAAGAGCGAGGAGCAGGCGCGGATCGAGGAGACGCTGGACGGCGAGCCGGCCGCGGAGCTCAGCTCGGAGCGCCTGCCCTGGCCCGGTGAGAAGACCGTCGAGTCGCTGGAGGGGGCGGCCTTGGACGAGACCCTCTGGACGGGCCGGCCCCGCGACTTCGACTGGGGCGACTAGCCGGGCGCCGTCCGGCTCTCGCGGCTAGCCCGGGCGCAGGCGGCGCGCGCCGAGCGCCGCCGGGGCGACGGGCCCGCTGCCGCCCGGG
>DATLYP010000084.1:0-17091 GCA_035574655.1 Gaiellaceae bacterium | reverse complement strand
GCCGGCGAGCGAGCGGGCGGTAGCGGCGTCGGGGGCAGCGGCGAGCGCGGCCGGGCCGCCGTGCAGCGCGCTCTCCGCCGCCGTCAGCACGAGCGAGACGTCCGATTCGAGCAGGGCGGGGTGGATGCGCGCGCCGTCGAGGGGGACGAGCGCCTCGTCCTCCGCGTCGTGCACGAGGACGCGCCCGCGGAAGGCGCGCGCCTCCGCGGGCGGAAGCAGGGGCTGCTCGAGCTCGCCGCGGCCGAGGCGGCGGCCCAGGCCGCCGGCGACCAGGATCGTGTGCCGCTCGGGCGGCACGCCGCAGCGCTCGAGCTCCCCGAGCGCCGCCGCGAGCGCGTCGAGCCGCGGGTCGTGCGGCGCCCGCGGGAGGGGGAGCGCCGGCGGCTCGACGACGACGGTGGCGCGCCCGCCCCGCGGGGCGAGCTCCTCGAGCGGGGGCCCCGAGAGGGGGAAGCGGAGCGCGTCCCGCACCGCCGCGCGCACGTCCACGAGCTGCTCGGGCGGGGGCGGGGGAAGCACCGCCTCGTCCCGGCCGGCGAGCGGCACGAGCACGACGCGGGACCCCGAGAGCAGCGGCACGCGACGCACGCGGCCGGCCACGATACCGTTGCCCCGTGAGCCCCAAGACGCTCACCGGCGAGGAGCTCGAGCTCGACGACGCGCCCGCGCGCGAGGCCGAGCTCTTCCTCGTGGACGGGAACAACCTCGCCTACCGGGCGTTCTTCGCGCTGCCCGAGGAGCTGCAGACGACCGACGGGCAGCCCACGAACGCCCTCCTCGGCTTCACGAACATGCTCTTCAAGCTGCTCGCCGACTACCGGCCGCGGGGGGTCGCGGTCGCCTGGGACACCCGCCCCGTGCACCGGGCGGAGATCTCCGCCGAGTACAAGGCGGAGCGCCGGCCGATGCCCGACCTGCTGCGCGAGCAGTTCCCCCATTTTCGGCCGATCGTGGAGGCGTTCGGCTACCGCAACCTCGAGTTCGAGGGCTGGGAGGCGGACGACGTGATCGCGACGCTCGCCACGCTCGCCGACGAGGCGGGGCTGAAGACGTGCGTGGTCTCCACCGACCGCGACGCCTTCCAGCTCGTCTCCGAGAACGTCTGCCTGATGATGACCCCGCGCGGGGTGGCCGAGGTGCAGGTGTACACGCCCGAGCGCGTGGAGGCCCGGTACGGCATCCGTCCCTACCAGATCCCCGACTTCATCGCCCTCAAGGGCGACCCGAGCGACAACATCCCCGGCATCCCCGGGATCGGGGACAAGACGGCGGCGCAGCTCGTCGCCCAGTACGGCTCCCTGGAGGAGGTGCTCGCGCACGCGGGAGAGCTCTCGCCCGCCCGGGCACGGGCGATCCTCGAGCACGCCGAGCAGGCGCGGGCGGCGAAGGAGCTCGCCACGATGCGCCGCGACCTGGGCCTCGGCGTCGACCCGCGCGAGCTCGTCGCCCGCCCGCCCGACCGCTCCACCCTGAAGGAGATCTTCCGCCGCTTCGAGTTCCGCGCCCTGCTCGGACGGATCGACACCCTGGACGAGGCGCTGCCCGCGGCCAAGCGGCCGCGGGCCGAGTCGCAGGAGGTGCCCTGGCGGGAGGGGGCGCTCGAGGGCCTGCGCGGCCCGGTCGCGGTCGCGGCGGACGCGGCGCGGGTGGCGGTCGCCCGCGAGGGCGAGCCCGTGCTCGTCGCCCCCAGGCCCGCCCGCCTCGACGCCGCCCTCCGCGGCTGCGAGCTCGTTGTGCACGACGCGAAGGCGCACCGCCTCGAGGCCCGCGACGACACCCTGATCGCCGCCTACCTGATCGACCCCGGCCGCGCCGAGTACCTGCTCGACGACCTCGCCGCCGAGCACGGGATCGAGCTCGAGCCCGACCCGCCTGTGGAGGAGGAGACGGCCGCGCTCGTACGCCGTGCGGAGGCGACCCGCCGCCTTGCGCCCCTCCTGCGCGCGAAGGTGCGCGAGCGGGACCTGGAGCGGCTGTACGACGAGGTCGAGCTGCCCCTCACGGCGGTCCTCGCCGCGATGGAGGACGCGGGCGTGCGCATCGACACGTACCGCATGGGGGAGATCACCGCCCGTTTGCGCGACCGCATCGAGGAGCTGGAGGCGCGCGCGTACGAGCTCGCCGGCGAGCGGTTCGTGCTCGGCTCCCCGCAGCAGCTCGGGCGCGTCCTCTTCGAGAAGCTCGGCCTCACCCCCGGGCGAAAGGGCAAGACCGGCTACTCGACGGACGGCAAGGTGCTGCGCGCGATCCGCGAGGAGCACCCGATCGTCCCGGTGATCGAGGAGTGGCGGGAGCTGACGAAGCTCGTCAACACGTACCTGGAACCGCTGCCCGAGCTGATCGGCGAGGACGGGCGGCTGCACACGACGATCAACCAGCACGTGGCCGCCACCGGCCGCCTCTCCACCTCCAACCCGAACCTGCAGGCGATCCCCATCCGCACCGAGCTCGGGCGGGAGATCCGCTCCGCGTTCGTCGCCGAGCCCGGCTGCCGCCTGCTCTCCGCCGACTACTCCCAGATCGAGCTGCGCATCCTCGCCCACGTCTCCGGGGAGCCGAAGCTGCGGGAGGCGTTCCTGCGCGGGGACGACATCCACACCGCGACCGCGGCGGAGGTGCTCGGGAAGGACCCGGCCACGCTCACGAAGGACGAGCGGAACGTGGCGAAGATGATCAACTTCGGGATCGTCTACGGGATCTCCGCGTTCGGCCTCTCCGAGAACCTCGGCATCCCGAAGGAGCAGGCGCAGGCGTACATCGACGCCTACCTGGCCCGCTTCCCCCGCGTGCAGGCGTTCATCGCCCGGACGATCGCGCAGGCGGCCGAGGACGGCTACGCGGTCAGCCTGCTCGGCCGCCGCCGTCCCGTGCCCGAGCTCCGCGCCTCCAACCGGCAGACCCGCGCCTTCGGCGAGCGGGTGGCCGTCAACTTCGTCATGCAAGGCTCGAACGCGGACATCATCAAGGTGGCGATGGTGCGCATCCACCGCCGGCTGCGCGAGGAGGGCCGCGGGGCGCGGCTCGTGCTGCAGGTGCACGACGAGCTGTTGCTCGAGGTCCCGGAGACCGAGGTGAGCGCGGTCCGCGAGCTCGTCCGCGAGGAGATGGTCGGCGCCTACCCGCTCGACCCCCCGCTCGCGGTGGACATCGGGGTGGGGGACGACTGGGCGGAGGCCAAGGCCTGACGCGGCGCCCGCCCGGCCCGCGGCCGTGGAACGGAGCCGGACGAGGCTATACTCCGCGCTCCATGGCCAACGAGACGGCCGAGCGGCCGGCGACAACCGAGGAGGGGGTCTGGACGACGGGCCCCGGCGGGGAGCTCGTCCCCGACTACGACTCGGCCTTCCCGGAGATCAACGAGGGGGAGGTCGTGCACGGCACCGTCGTCCGCGTGGACAAGGACGAGGTGCTGGTCGACATCGGCTACAAGTCGGAGGGCGTCATCCCCGTCTCCGAGCTCTCCATCCGCCGCTCCGTCAACCCCGCGGACGAGGTCTCGGTGGGCGAGGAGGTGGACGCGCTCGTCCTCACCAAGGAGGACGCGGAGGGTCGGCTGATCCTCTCCAAGAAGCGCGCCCGCTTCGAGCTCGCCTGGAAGAAGATCGAGGAGGCGGCCGCGAGCGGCGAGCCCGTCACCGGCAAGGTGATCGAGGTCGTGAAGGGCGGCCTCATCCTCGACTTGGGCGTGCGCGGCTTCCTGCCCGCCTCGCTCGTGGACATCCGCCGGGTGCAGGACCTGGACGAGTTCCTGGGGCGGGAGCTGCGCTGCAAGGTGATCGAGCTCAACCGCTCCCGCAACAACGTCGTCCTCTCGCGGCGCGCCGTGCTCGAGGACGAGCGCAAGGAGATGCGCCAGGCGATCCTCGACCGGCTCAACCCGGGCGACGTGGTGGAGGGGCAGATCTCCAACATCGTCGACTTCGGCGCCTTTGTCGACTTGGACGGGATGGACGGGCTCATCCACATCTCCGAGCTCTCTTGGAGCCACGTGAACCACCCTTCGGAGGTGCTGGAGATCGGGCAGAAGGTGAAGGTGAAGGTGCTCGACATCGACCGCGAGCGGCAGCGCATCTCGCTCGGCCTGAAGCAGACGCAGGCCGACCCCTGGCAGCAGGTGCTCGAGCACTACCGGGAGGGCGACGTCGTGGAGGGCCGGGTGTCGAAGGTCGTCACCTTCGGCGCCTTCGTGGAGATCCTGCCCGGGGTCGAGGGGCTCGTGCACATCTCGGAGCTCGCGCCTCACCACGTCGAGAACCCGCGCGAGGTCGTCGCCCAGGGGCAGCCGGTGAACGTGCGCATCCTGGAGATCGACGCCGACCGGCGCCGCCTCTCGCTCTCCCTGAAGCGGGCGGAGGGCGCGCGGCCGGTGCCGCGCGCGGACGGCGGCGAGTCGGTGCACGCGACGCCCGACCTCAAGCTCTCCGAGGAGGCGTTCCCGAGCGTCTCGGCGGCCGCGCCCGAGGCGGCGGAGGCCGAGGCCATGGCGACGGTCGAGGGGGACGCCGCTCAGGCGGCCGAGGGGGAGGCCCCCGAGGCTCGGGAGGCGACCGCGGGGGAGGCGGCAGGCGGGCCGGAGGCGCCGCAGGCGGCGGCCGCGGGCGCGGAGGCCGAGCCCGAGGAACGCCCCGCCCAGGCTTGAGCCGTCCGATCGCGGTCGCGATCACCGGCGGGATCGGGGCCGGGAAGAGCACGGCTCTTGCGAGCTTCCGCCGGCACGGGGCGGCGACCGTCTCGAGCGACGAGATCGTCCACCACCTGCTTCGCTCCGATCCGGAGGTGAAGGCCGCGCTGGTCGAGCGCTTCGGGGAGGGGATCCTGGGCCCGGACGGCGTCCCCGACCGGGAGCGGATCGCCTTGAGGGTGTTCCGCGACCGGGAGGCGCTCGACTTCCTGGAGAAGCTGCTGCACCCGCGCGTCTCCCGCGAGTACCTGCAGTGGCGGGAGCAGCTCGCCCGCCTGCCCGACCCGCCCAGGGTGTGCGTGACCGAGGTGCCGCTGCTGTACGAGGTGGGGGCGGAGTCGCGCTTCGACAAGGTGGTGCTGATCACGGCCCCGGCGAAGCTGCGGGAGGCGCGCCGCGGCGGCCGCAAGGACGACCGCGAGGCGCGGCTGCTTCCCGACCGGGAGAAGGCGAAGCGCGCCGACTTCGTGTACGTGAACACCGGCACCCCGGAGGAGCTCGACGCCTGGGTGGCGGGCGTCATGGCGGAGCTCACCCGCGACGCCGGGTGAGGCCGCGGATGCTCCTCGCCACTGCTGCCGCGGGCGCTGCTCGCCCTCGCGGCGGGCCTGGATCGTCCGCGCCGAGCCGGACTGGTATCTGCGGGCCCGCGATCCGCTCGTGTACGAGCACGTCCTCCGCGGACGCGCGGCCAACTACGACCTCGGCCCGGCGCTGCTCGCGGCGGTGGTGTACGTGGAGAACCGCCTCGACCCGAACGCCCGCTCGGAGGCCGGCGCGCTCGGTCTCATGCGGCTCCTCCCGGAGACGAGGGCGTGGGTGGCGACACCGCCCGCACGCCGGAGGAGCTCCGCCCGAAGGTGCTGACCGCGGTCATCCCCGCGAACAGCGTGGCGACGCCGCTCGGGCTCCTCGCCGCCGGGCATGTCCTCGAGAGCTGGGCCGTCGTCCCGCTCTTCGTCGCGGTCGCGGCGGGCATGAGCTGGATGGCGCTCGTGGCGCGGCCATCCTGCCGCGCCACGACCGCCTCGAAGGCAGGCCCGAGCCCGCGGTGCCTGAGCCGCCTCGACGCGACTCGCGCGCGTCCTTAGGCTGAGAGTGATGTCTGCGGCGATCGTGGGCCGCGACGGCGAGCTCGCGGCAATCGAGGAGTTCCTCGCGGCGACGAGCGGCGGCCCCGCCGGTCTGCTCCTCGAGGGAGAGCCGGGGATCGGAAAGTCGACGCTCTGGCGGGAGGCCACCGCGCGCGCCCGCGAGGGCGGCGCGACGCTGCTCGCCGGCCGGGCCGGACCGTCCGAGACGCGGCTCACCTTCGTCGGCCTCGCCGATCTCCTGGCGCCCGTGGGCGAGCCCGTCCTCGGGGAGCTCCCCGCGCCCCAGCGGCGGGCGCTCGACGTCGCCCTGCTCCGCGCCGACCCGGGCGGCCCGGCGCCGGACCGGCGGTCCATCTCGACCGCGTTCTTCTCCGTGCTCCGTACGCTTTCCGGGGCGGCGCCCGTCGTGCTGGCGGTGGACGACGCCCAGTGGCTTGACGCCTCGTCGCTCGACGTGCTCGCGCCGCCTTCCGGGGGAGACGCGCGCGGCGCTGCTCGTCGCGTCCGCCCTCTCGCAGCCGACGCTCGAGCTCGTGGACGGCGAAGCGCTCGCGCCGGCGGAGGCAGGCGGCGTGATCCGGGTCGACGAGAAGGGTCGGATCGAGTTCTCGCACCCGCTGCTCGCCTCTGCCGTCTACGACGCCGCTCCGGCCGTCCGGCGCAGGCAGGTGCATGCGTCGCTGGCCGAGCTCGTGCCGGATCCCGAGGAGCGGGCTCGCCACCTCGCGCTCGCGGCCGACGAGCCCGACGAGCGAGTCGCCGTCGCCCTGGTCGACGCGGCCCGCGCCGCCCGCGCTCGGGGCGCTCCGGACGCCGCGATCGAGCTCCTCGAGCTCGCCTGCCTGCGCACGCCCGCGGAGCCGCGTGGGACGCGCGAGCGGCGCGAGCTCGAGCTCGGAACCTGCCTCGCCGAGGCCGGAGATCCGAAGCGGGCGGCGAGCATCCTGCGGCCCCTCGTCGACGGGGCCGGCGAGGCTGCCGTCCGGCTGCGGGCGGGAGCGGCGCTGATGGTGCTGATCGAGTCCTCCCAGGGCGGGCCGGCCGCGACCGCCTTCGGCGAGCAGCTGCTGGCCGGCATCGGCAACGACGCCCTGCTCGAGGTGCAAGGCCACACGCTGATGTCGCGCACCTGCGATCACGACGTCGCGCGCACGATGCTCCACGCGCGGGCGGCTCGTGAGCTCCTCCCGCACACCGCGCCGAGCCCGGAGCTCGAAGCCTGGGTCCTGATCGCCGTCGCGGAGGCGGAGTTCTATGCGGGAAAGGGCATCGCGCACGAGGAGCTCGCCCGCGCGGACCTCCTCGAGCAGTCGCTCGAGTCGTCGCCGCCTCCGCCGGGGGAGCGCCTGCTGCCGCACCTGTACCCGGGCCTTCGGGCCTCGGCCCGCCAGCTGAGCATCCTCTGGCTCTACTCGGACGAGCTCGACCGTGCCCGGGAGGCGTTCGTGCGGGAGTACGGGCTTGCCGTGGAGCACGGTGACGACAGCCAGGTCGCGAAGACGCTCTGCCGGCTGGCGACGGTCGAGCTGCGCTCCGGCAGGTGGGACCTCGCCGCTGGACACGTGACCGAGCTGCTCGGCATCGTCGACCGGATCGGCGACGCAGGCACGACGTGCTGGAGCCTTTCAGTCAAGACGCAGCTGGACGCCGCCCTGGGTCGCGTCGAGGAGGGACGGCAGTCCGGTCTCGAGGCGCTCGCGCTCTCGGAGGAGATCGGCGCGGTGTGGCAGACGGCGCAGAGCTCGGCCGCGCTCGGATTCCTCGAGCTGACGGCCGGCGAGCTCGCGGAGGCGAAGCGACACCTCGATCGCGTCGAGGAGATCGAGGTCGAGATCGGCCTCGCCGACCCCGGCATCTTCCGCCACCACGCCGACCGGGTGGAGACGCTGCTGGCGCTCGGCGAGCTCGAGGCCGCGGAGGCGGCCCTGGAGCGTCTGGAGCGGATGGGAGCGGAGACGAGTCGACCGCTCGCGCTCGCAACCGGCGCGCGCTGCCGCGGGCTCCTGCTCGCGGGGCAGGGCGACCTCGCCGGCGCGTCCGTCGCGCTCGAGCGCGCGCTCGCCGAGCACGAACGGCTCCCGATCCCCTTCGAGCGCGCCCGGACGCTGCTCGTCCAGGGCCAGATCCTCCGGCGGCGCAAGCAGCGCATGGCCGCGCGCGCGGCGCTCGGCCATGCGCTCGATCTCTTCCAGACGCTCGGAGCGCCCTTCTGGGCCGAGCGGGCCCGCGCCGAGGTGGAGCGCACGCACGTCCGCGAAGCTCCGGACGAGCTGTCGCCCACCGAGGAGCGCGTCGCCGCGCTCGCCGCATCCGGCCTCACGAACAGGCAGATCGCGGAGCGCCTCTTCCTCAGCCCGAAGACGGTGGAGGCGAACCTCGCCCGCGCCTACCGCAAGCTCGGGATCCGCTCTCGGGCGGAGCTGGGCGCGCGCATGGCCGGGCGCCAGCCGGCCGCAGATACGTAGGGAAACGCCCGATTACTCACGAGCGGCGCCGGCCTACGTTGGTCGCCGTTGTCGTCGGCGTGGCCGCCGGTCCCCCTGAGCCGCGGTGGGGCGGTGACGATAGCGTCCTCTCCAGCACCGGCAGCCTGAGCATCGACGTGGTCTGTCTCGGCACAGGGCGCGACTACGCCGCGACCCAATGGGGCTCCGATTCGATCTACGGCGAGAACGGGAACGACACCATCGATCCCGGGCAGGGCAGTGACCAGGTCTACGCGGGCGCCGGCAACGACCGGATGATCGACGGCGTCTACGACGAGCCCGACACCGAGGACGAGTTCCACGGTGGTCCGGGAGACGACACCTTCGAAGGCGGCGCCGGAGCGAACGCGGTCCACGGCAACAACGGAGAGGACACGCTCGTGGGGGGCCTGGACTCCGATCAGATGTTCGGCGGCGCCGACGATGACCTCCTCTACGGAGGAGACGCCACCGGGTCGGACTACCTCGATGGAAAGAGTGGCAACGACCTGCTGTTCGGCGGCGACGGCGACGACGACGTGCTCGGAGGCGACGGCTGGGACGTCGCCGACGGCGGTCCGGGCCAGGACTACTGCGTCGCCGAGGTGCGGGTGAACTGCGAGCTCCCGTGAGCGAACGCGCAGCTCGAGACGGGAGAAGGGTGGACATGCAACAGGGGTCATGCAACAGGGGTCAGGCCCCGAACGTTCATCTCCGAGCTCGCGCCTCACCACGTCGAGAACCCGCGCGAGGTCGTCGCCCAAGGGCAGCCGGGAACGTGCGCATCCCGGAGATCGACGCCGACCGGCGCCGCCTCTCGCTCAAGCGGGTCGAGGGCGAACAGCCGGTCCCGCGCGCGGCCGGCAGAGAGTCGGTGCACGCGAGGCCCGACCTCAAGCTCTCCGAGGAGGCGTTCCCGAGCGTCTCGGCGGCCGTCGCCGAGCCGGAGGGGACCGGAGAGGCCGTCGAGCACGCCGCGGCTGAGGGTCCGGGAGGCGGAGGGGCCGCAGCCGCAGGCGGCGGCCGAGAGCTCCCGGGCCGAGCCCGAGGAACGCCCGGCCGAGGCCGCCGAATAGACCCGGCCGAGGCTTGAGCCGTCCGATCGCGGTCGCGATCACCGGTCTCGATCCGGTCGTCGACGAGTCGGGCGAGACGCGGGACGCTCGGGGATCCGAGCCGCCGCTACCCTGGCCGGGTGCGCCCCTTCCGCGCCTCCGACCTGTACGCGCCCACGGGCGACCAGCCGCAGGCGATCGAGCAGATCGCCGCTTCCGTCGCCGCCGGCAACCGCTTCCAGACCCTGCTCGGGGCGACCGGCACGGGGAAGACGGCGACGATGGCCTGGATCATCGAGCGCCTCCAGCGGCCGGCGCTCGTGATCGCCCACAACAAGACGCTCGCCGCCCAGCTCTGCAACGAGTTCCGCGAGTTCTTCCCCGAGAACGCGGTCGAGTACTTCGTCTCCTACTACGACTACTACCAGCCGGAGGCGTACATCCCGCAGGCCGACCTCTACATCGAGAAGGACTCCTCCCAGAACGACGACATCGCCCGCCTACGCCTCTCCGCTACCTCCTCGCTCCTCACCCGCCGGGACGTGGTCGTGGTCGCCTCCGTCTCCTGCATCTACGGCATCGGCTCCCCGGAGGAGTGGCGGGAGCGCGTGCTCGTCCTCGAGGTGGGGGAGGAGCACGACCGCGACGAGGTGCTGCGCAAGCTGATCGAGAGCCAGTACGTGCGCAACGACGCCGTGCTCGGGCGCGGCCGCTTCCGGGTGAAGGGCGACCTCGTCGAGATCCAGCCGGCCAACCTGGAGACCGCCTACCGCGTCTCCTTCTTCGGGGACGAGGTGGAGCAGATCACCCACTTCGACCCGCTCACCGGCGAGGTGTACGCGCGCCTCGACAACCTCGTCATCTGGCCGGCGACCGAGTACGTGACCTCGCGGCCGACGATCGAGCGCGCGATCGAGGAGCTGCGCGCCGAGCTCGAGGAGCAGGTGGCGCGCTTCGAGGCGGAAGGGCGGATGCTGGAGGCGCACAGGATCCGCCAGCGCACCGAGTACGACCTGGAGATGCTCAAGGAGCTCGGCTTCTGCTCGGGCATCGAGAACTACTCGCGCGTGCTCGAGGGCCGGCCGCCCGGGTCCCACCCGTTCACCCTGATCGACTACTTCCCCGACGACTTCGTCTGCTTCATCGACGAGTCCCACCAGACGGTGCCCCAGCTCGGCGGCATGTACGAGGGCGACCGCTCGCGCAAGCAGACGCTCGTCGAGTACGGCTTCCGGCTGCCCTCCGCGCTCGACAACCGGCCGCTCCGCTTCGACGAGTTCCTCGCCAAGGTGCCGCAGATCGTGTTCGTCTCGGCCACCCCCGGCCCCTTCGAGCTTCGCCGCTCGGCGGTCGTGGCCGAGCAGCTCATCCGCCCGACGGGAATCGTCGACCCGGAGGTGGAGCTGCGCCCGACCCGCAACCAGATCGACGACCTCCTGAACGAGATCCGCCGCCGGGAGGAGGCGGGGGAGCGGGTGCTCGTCACCACGTTGACGAAGAAGATGGCGGAGGACCTGACCGACTACCTGCTCGAGGCGGGCGTCCGCGCCCGCTACCTGCACTCGGAGATCGACACGCTCGAGCGGATCGCGATCATCCGCGAGCTGCGCTTGGGCGAGTTCGACGTGCTCGTGGGCGTGAACCTGCTGCGGGAGGGGCTCGACCTGCCGGAGGTGTCGCTCGTGGCTGTGCTGGACGCGGACAAGGAGGGCTTCCTGCGCGGCCGCACCTCGCTCATCCAGACGATCGGCCGCGCCGCGCGGAACGTGCACGGGAAGGTGCTCCTGTACGCGGACAAGACGACGGAGGCGATCCGGGAGGCGATGGAGGAGACGAACCGGCGGCGCGCCTACCAGCTCGCCTACAACGCCGAGCACGGGATCACGCCGGAGACGGTGCAGAAGGGGGTCTCCGACATCGCGGAGCTCTTGGCGCTCGAGTCGCCGCACGTGCCTGCCTCCCGCCGCCGGCGGGGCCGCTCGGAGGTGGAGGGGATGTCGCGGGAGGACCTGGAGAAGCTCGTCGTCGAGCTGGAGGAGGAGATGGTCTTGGCGGCCGAGGAGCTTCGCTTCGAGTACGCGGCCAAGCTGCGCGACGAGATCAAGGAGCTTCGGCGCGAGCTCGTCGCGCTCGCCGAGGCCTGAGCCCTACCTGGAGAAGGTCTCTTCGACCCGCTGTCTGAACGCCCGGGGATCGATCGCGGGGAAGCGGAAGAGCTCGGGTTCGATCGCTTCGAAGTACGCGAGCGCCTGCGCCGGGTCGACGAGGCCCCGCTCGAGCATCGCCTCGACGTCCCCGAGGTCCTGTGCATGCCCGCGCTCGAGCTTCGCGAGAGCCTGCGCGACCAGCTCGAAGTGGTAGTACGTGAGCCGGCCTTCGCGCGCGGCGAACGGGCTCCGCTCCTCCCACCCCGGCACGACGGGGATGAAGTCCGCAGGTGACGCGAGCTCGACGTTGACGTGGAGCTCGTCCTTCAGGCGCTGGATTGCTCGGAGGAGCGCGTCGCTCTCGGGCACGAGCCGGATGTCGACGTCGATGGTGGCGTGGCGCCAGCCGAGGAGGACCGCGGTCGCGCCACCGGTCAGGTAGCAGGCGCCGTCCTCGGTCGCAGCGCGTCCGAGCGCCCGCATGAAGCGCCCGATACGTTCGGAGTCGGCTAGCGCGCGCACTCGGCGGCGCGCTCGAAGCTGACGAGCCGGCGAATCAGCGCGTTGTAGCGGGCGTGCGCGGAGTCGGCGTCTTCCTCGGCCAAGCGCTCGTAGAGGCGCTGCTCCGGGGACGCTATCGGCGCCGTCACCGGGATCCCGAGCCGCGCGAGCCGCGCCGCTCCGATCGACACGAGCAGCGACTCGACCGTCTCCAGCCCGCGCTCGAGGTCGGCGACGCCGGCGTCGACGAGGTCGCTGCCGGGCAGCCCCGCGCCGAGATCGGGGAGGTGCGAAGCCATGGCTCCAGGATAGGCGAGAGCGTCGCTATGGGCTGCGGAGGGGTGCACGCACGCCCGTCTTGGCGGGCTTCGCCGGTGGGTAGGCTCCGGATGGACATCTCGCATGTGGGCTCACTGGCCGATCGTGCTCGCCGCCAGCGCTGTGCTGGTGGTGCGCGTGATCAGGGCAGGCCGCCGCGGCTCGCTCAGGTGGCGGCGCAGGTGAGCTGATTGGAGCGGATCGCGATCATCCGCGAGCTGCGCTTGGGCGAGTTCGACGTAGAGCTCGGGCTCGACCTCCTCGAACGCGGCCAGCCGACGGGCGGG
This sequence comes from Gaiellaceae bacterium, assembly GCA_035574655.1. Classification (GTDB taxonomy): domain Bacteria; phylum Actinomycetota; class Thermoleophilia; order Gaiellales; family Gaiellaceae; genus GMQP-bins7. The sequence goes on along the minus strand of DATLYP010000084.1, from coordinate 4,543 downwards.
CTCCACGAGCCCCCTGGCGAGGAGTCGCGCACGCCCTCGGGGTCGCGGGCATGCGCGCGCTCGGCCTTGGCGAGCGCCTGCGCCACGAGGTCGAAGCCGGCCGAGGAGGCGAGCTCGACGTTGATCTCGCGCTCTTCCGTCAGCTGCGGAATGGCCCGCTGGCGCGCCGCCTAGCCCGGCGAGCCCCGCTCAAGTCGCGCCCGGCTCCCGCCGATCAGGAGATCGTGCGGAACAGCTCGATTGGCCGTCTCGCGCTCGCCGGCTGTGTCGCCGTGCTGCCGGGCGCGCTTCTCCACGCCGTCGGCAGGGAGACGGTGCACGTCGAGGGCTGGATCCACTTCGCGGCCGTCGCGCTCGCGGCCGGGCTCGCCACCGCGGCTGCGGCGGCGCTCACGGTCGTCGGCGTCCGGGAGCGCGACGGGCACGTCGTGCTCGTCGGCTCCGCCTTCTCGATCATGGCAGCCCTCCTCTGCCTGCACGGGCTCGCCACCCCGGGCGTGCTCGTCGGTATGAACGGGGTCGTCGCGTTCACAGGCGGCGCGACGCTTCCCGTGGGCGGGGCGATCCTCGCACTGAGCGCGGTCCCCGCCTTCCGGCGTCCCGACGCCGTTCGCCCGCTCCTCCTGCTCCTCGCCGCAGGGGTCGCGGGCGTGCTCGCCCTTGGCGCGGTCGCGCTCCTCGAGCCGACGCTCGTCCCCCCCGTGCCCGAGCCAGGCAGCTCCGCCGCGTGGACGGTGCTGCTCGCCGGGCTCGCCTTCTACGGGCTCCTCTTCTGGCGCGCGCTGCGCACGTTCCGGCTCACCCGCCGCCGGGCCGACCTGCTCGTCGCGGTCGGGCTGGTCTGGCTCGCCGCGGCCCTTCTCGCCGCCCTCCTGCTCGACTTCCGCACCCTCGGCTGGTGGCTCGGCCACGGCTTCGAGATCGTCGGGATCGCGGGTGTCGGCATCCCCGTCGCCCTCGACCTGCGACGCGGACGCGCACGGTCGCGGCCGTTGCTCGGCGACCTCCGCGGCGCGGACCTCGTCGCCGAGGAGGAGGCCTTTCTCGGCTCCCACGTCCGCGCCCTGCTGGTCGCCCTCGCCGAGAAGGACGCGTACACGGAGGAGCACACGCGCCGGGTGGCGCTGCGCGCGGTGCAGGTGGGGGAGGAGCTCGGGCTCGCTCCGGAGCAGCTCCGTGAGCTCGCTGTGGGCGGGCTGCTGCACGACATCGGGAAGCTGAGCGTCCCCGACGGGATCCTGCGCAAGCCCGGACCGCTCACCGAGGAGGAGTACGCGCTCGTCCGCCGCCACGTGGAGGCGGGAACCCGGCTTCTTGCCGAGCTCGGCGGCTTCTCGGCCACCGTCCACCGGCTCGTGGAACGCCACCACGAGCGGCTCGACGGCTCCGGCTACCCGACGGGGGCCCACGGCACGGAGATCCCGCTCGACGTCAGCATCCTCGCCGTCTGCGACGTGTACGACGCCCTCATCTCCACGCGCGTCTACCGGGACGCGTGGCCACACGAGCGCGCGCTCGCCTTCCTCCGCGAGCGGGCGGGCGTGCTCTTCGACGAGCGCTGCGTGGCCGCGCTGGAGCGGGTGCTCGCCGCGGAGCGCGGCGCGCCGCTCGGGCTCGCCGTCTGAGCGCGCGAACCGGCGGGGTCACGCAACGGCGGGGTCAGCCCCACGCAACGGTGGGGTCAGGTCCCAAGTGTTGCGCGCAACGCTTTGGACCTGACCCCGGGCGTTGCGTGCAACGCTTCGGACCTGACCCCGGGTGTTGCGGAGCGCGCCTACCGCGCGTCGAGCGCCTCGCGCTTCCCGCGCAGGTACGCAAGGTACGGCTCGGGGTCGAGGGGGCCGCCCACGACCCGCTCGATCGTCTCCGCGGGCGGGAAGCGGCCTCCGAGCGCGTACAGCCGCTCGCGAAGCCAGCCGTGGAGCCCCTGCAGCTCGCCCCGCCCGATCTGCTCCTCGACCCCGGGAACCGCCTCGCGCGCCCGCTCCCAGACCTGGACGGCGAGGACGCTTCCCAGCAGGTACGTGGGGAAGTAGCCGAAGGTTCCGCCCGCCCAGTGCGCGTCCTGGAGGACGCCCAGCCGGTCGTCCGGCACCTCCAGGCCGAGCAGCTCCCGGAAGCGGCTATTCCACGCCTCCGGGAGCTCGGCGACGGCGAGGCGGCCGGAGACGAGCGCCTGCTCCAGCTCGAAGCGGAGGATCACGTGCAACCCGTAGCTCGTCTCGTCCGCGTCCACCCGCACGAAGGAGCGGCGCACCCGGTTCACCTCCCGCACGAAGGCCTCGAGCGGGATGCCTCCGAGCCGCTCCGGGAACGCCTCCTGCACCCGCGGGTAGAACCAGCGCCAGAACGCCGGCGAGCGCCCGACGACGTTCTCCCAGAGCCGGCTCTGTGACTCGTGCAGGACCGCGGAGGCGCCGCCGGCGAGCGGCGTCCGGTCGAGCGCGGGGTCGCTGCCCCACTCGTAGAGGCCGTGGCCGCCCTCGTGCAGCGCGGTGAAGAGCGCGTTCAGGTCGTCCTCCGCGTAGCGCGTCGTGAGGCGCACGTCGTGGGGGCCGAAGGTGACCTCGAACGGGTGCGCCGTCCGGTCGAGGCGGAACTCGTCCCAGCGCACGCCCATCCGCTCGAGCAGCTCGCGCGAGAGCGCCTCCTGGGCCTCGACGGGGAAGGGGCCGCGCAGGACGCCCTCGCCCTCCTCGGCGTGCGCGGCGACGAGCGCGGCCAGCTCCGGCTGGAGGACGGCGAAGACGCGCCGGACCTCCTCCGCCCGCAGGCCCTCCTCGTGCTCGTCGAGGAGCACGTCGTAGGGGTCGTCGTAGGGGGCGAAGCACTCCACCCAGCGCAGGCGGAGCTCGAGCATGCGCTCCAGCCAGGGCCGGAACGCGGCGAAGTCGCCCTCCTCCCGGGCGGCGACCCACGCCGCATAGGAACGGGCTGCGGTGCTCGCGAGCTCGGCGGCGAGCTCCGCGGGGACGCGGATCCGCCGCTCGAGCTCGCGCCGCGCGACGCGCAGCAGGCACGCGTCCACGTGCTCGGGCGGAAGCGAGGCCCGGTAGGGCTCGAGCTCGTCGAGGAGCCGCCCGAGCCGCGGGGCGGTTCGCCGCTCGTGGATCACCCTCTCCAGCGTCGCGAGCTGGGTGGAGCGCGCGTCGACGCCGCCCGGGGGCATCCACACCTCGGCGTCCCAGAGGAGCACGGAGCGGGCCCGCTTCAGGTCCTCGATCTCCGCCAGGCGCTCCCTGAGTTCGCCGAGCGCCCGCTGCACGCGCGCGATCCTACCCGCGCGGGAAGGAGCGGCGGGCGAGCTCGACGAGGCCGGCGCCGTCCCAGGCGTACGTCGTCGCCGTCAGCGAGCCCGCGTCCGCCTCGTACACGTTCACCCCCCGCGCCTCGCCGCGCCGCCTCGGCCGAGGGCGGCCGAGCCCGGCGACGGTGGCGAGGACAAGGAGGCCGCGTGCCGGCCCCTCCAGCACCTCGAACTCGCGCCGCTCCGCCGCGCCCGCCTGGTGGACGTGGCCGCTGAGGACGAGCTCCGCGCCCGCGTCCGCGAGCGCGCGCAGCACCGCGTCCCGGTCGGCCACGGGCGGCTTCCGCGTCCGCCAAGGGGCGGAGGCGACGTGGTGGTGGAAGGCGACGACCCGGAGCGCGCCGGGCGGCGCCTCGCGCAGGACCGCGGCCGCGGCCGCGACCTCGGAGGCGCGCAGAGCGCCGTCCTGGTGCCGCCAAGGCCGGACGGAGTTGAGACCGCAGACGACGAGGGTCTCGGAGCGGTAGACGGGCGCCGTCTCCCCGAACACGCGCTGCCACTCGGCGAACGGCCACCAGGCGCGCGCCGGGAGCGTGTAGGGGATGTCGTGGTTGCCGGGCACGGCGAGCAGCGGCCGGCCCAGCCCGCGCAGGAAGGCGGCCGCCCGCTCCAGCTCCGCGCGCCGCCCCCGGTGCGCCAAGTCGCCCGTCGCGACGACGAGCTCGGGCTCGAGGCGAGCTGCGAGCTCGCGCACCGCGTCCCCGACCTCGGGCGTCTCACGCCGCCCCAGGTGCAGGTCGGAGACGTGCAGGATACGCGCGGGCACAGCCCGGGCCACGCTATACACTCGCATCGTGGTCGGCGACGCCCCCGAGCTCTTCGACGACGTCTACCTCGGCCTCCGCGCGGGCGGGGCGGTGCGCAAGCAGCGCCGCGGCGAGCCGCTCTCCGCGGACGAGGAGGAGGCGATCGGGCGCTGGCGCAGCCTCTCCCTCTGGCGCAAGCTGATCGCGATCGGCGCGTTCGCGCTCGGCACGTTCGGGCTCGGCTTCACCGTCGGCGGCCTCGTCTTCGGGCGCTGGCGCAAGGCCTGAGCGGGTTCGCCCCGGCCGCTCGCGAGTCTCAGGCCCCGGTCTCAGGCCCGTGCACGCCGACGCCGAGCGGGCCCTGGACGCCGCGTGCCTCGCGACGGCGCGCGGCGCACGGCCGCCGATTCGAGCGCCTCGCCCGCTACGGGCTCGCCGCCACGGGGGTCTCGTACGCGCTCGCCGGCGTGCTCGCCGCGGCCGTCGCGGC
>DATLYP010000083.1:0-15318 GCA_035574655.1 Gaiellaceae bacterium | reverse complement strand
CCGATGGCGCACACCGCCATGAGGTTCCGCTGCCTGCCGGGCTGGCAGGGCTAGGAGCCGAGAGTGTTTCCCCCAATGGGCGCTGGTTGGTCTACTATACCGGCGCGCTCACCCTGCCGCCGGAGCCGCCGGGGGGCGAGCGCACGCTTCATATCGTGGATGTGTCGAGCGGCCAGGAGGTGCGCGCCATTCCGCTGCTCCCGTCCAACTTTCCGGACAACATCGCCGTCACGGCAGACCTCCTGATTGCTCGCGAGCCGACCCTCGACGACAGCCGCTATTTCCGCCGCGATGAGTTTGAGGAGGGCATCTACCGGGCCTTCGAGAGCGCGCTTTCTAGCCTGGCCTGGTCGCCGGATGGGGAGACGCTGGCCTTTGGCGGCGCGATGGATGGCCCCACCGTAGATGTTTATCTCTACACGCCTGCCGGCGATGCGTTGCGCCGGCTGACCGACGGCATTGAGCAGGTCCAGGAAATGCGCTGGTCGCCCGATGGCCGCTGGGTCTGGCACACCAGCGTCGCCTATGGCTACTGCCAGGTCTGCGGCGGCGGCATCTACGCGGCCAGCGCCGACGGCTCGACGGTTGTCACCCTCTCCAGCGATGAGATTCCCCGCTTTCTCGGCTGGATCGGTCCCGCCGCCTACCTGACCACCGACCAGGCCAATGGGCCGGGCGACTTCGACTTGGGCATTGTGGACTTGACCGGCCAGGATTCCAGGCCGTTGTGGCCCGGCGTCCATCGTCGCTTTGCCCTCGACTTGGCCGGGGAGCGGCTGGCCGTCACTGGCGCGCTCACGGCCACGGGCTTTGTCTTCCCTTACCATACCTTTGTGGTGGACCTGGCAACCGGCGAGCGGCGCCAATATGCCGACAGCGCTGCGGCCAGGGCCGCCGGAGAAGATGCAGCCCTCTTGGACACGCTCGACCAAGCGCCCAACTACCCCTGTGAGGCCACGGCCATCATCGTCCGCCCCTGCGTTGAGCGCTTGCCCACCGACCGCACTGCGCCCGATGGGCAAGCGACGGTGCAGCCCGATGGCAGCCTCACCGGCGCGGACGGCGAACTGCTCCTGCCGCCTGCGCTGGCGCTAGCGGGCGGCGCGGTCTACTGGCGGCCCGATAGCGCCGGCTACTTTGTCCTCAAAGACCGCGTCCTTTTCTATCGCGACCGGCAAGACGGCGCCGCGCGCAGGCTGGACGAGGGCGCGCAGGCCGAGGCCGCGGAGGAGGCGCACCGCGGCGAGGCCGGCGGCGACGACGACCCGCCGGGCGGCGAGCGCGCCGTCTTCGGTGTCCAGCCGCCACTCCTTCCCGGCGGGGCGCAGGCGGGAGACCGCGCAGCCCTCGACGATCCGCGCCCCCTCCTCACGCAGCCGGGCGGCGAGGCCCGCGAGCAGGCTCTCCGGGCGCACGTAGCGGTCGACGCGCGCGTGCAGACCGGCGGCGACGCTCGCCGGGTCGAGCGCCGGCTCCAGCGCCGCGAGCTCCTCCCGGTCGAGCTCGCGCTCCTCCCCGCCCTCGTAGCCGAGCTCGCGCAGCCGCCGGAAGACCCGGCGGAAGTGCTCGAGCCCCGCGTCCGTGCGGGCGGCGATGACGAGCCCCGTGGCGTGCATCTCGAAGGGGACGCCCGCCTCCCGGTAGGCGTCGAAGAGCTCGAGCGTGCGCCGGTTGAGGGCGAGGAGCGCGCGCACCCCGGCGTCGAAGCGGGCGGGGCTCGAGCTCCGCCAGAAGCGCCAGAGCCAGCGGACGAAGTCCGGGTCGGGCGCTGGGCGGAGCACGAAGGCGCCGCCCCGCGTGACGAGCTGGTGGATCCCCTCCCGCATCGCGCCGGGCGCGGGGAGCGGGTAGGTCATGCTCGGCACGACCCAGCCCGTGTTCCCCAGGGAGACGCCGCCGCCGACCGCGCCGGCCTCGAGCACGGTCACCTCCGCGCCCTCCCGCCGGAGCTCCCAGGCGCAGGCGAGCCCGATCACGCCACCGCCGACGACGACGACGGAGGGGGCGGCCACGCTCAGGCTCCGACCCGCTCCGCCGGCGGCTTCGCCTGCAGGCGGCGCAGCTCCTCGATCGGGATGTGGCAGCGCAGGAGATGTCCGGGCTCGACCTCGCGCAGGGGCGGCTCCTCCAGCTCGCAGACCCGGCCGAGCTTGCGCGGGCAGCGCGTGTGGAACACGCAGCCGGAGGGGGGCGCGGCCGCGCTCGGGATCTCGCCTTCGAGCTTGATCCGCTCCCGGCCGCCGCCGTCGACCGTGGGCACGGCGGAGAGGAGCGCCTCCGTGTACGGGTGGTGCGGCCCCTCGAACACGACCTCCGCCGGCCCCACCTCCTGCAGCCGTCCCAGGTAGAGGACCGCGATCCGGTCCGAGATGTAGCGGACGACACCCAGGTCGTGGGAGATGAAGAGGTAGGCGACGCGCTTCTCCGCCTGCAGCTCGACGAGCAGGTTGAGGATCGCCGCCTGCACGGACACGTCGAGCGCGGAGGTCGGCTCGTCGCAGACGACGAGGCGCGGCTCGCCGGCGAACGCGCGCGCGATCGCCACCCGCTGCTTGAGCCCGCCCGAGAGCTGCACGGGCTTCTGCGTGAGCGCCCGCTCGGGGAGGCGGACGCGGAGGGCCAGCTCGCGCAGCCGCCCCTCGGCGGGCCCGCCCGCGAGCCCGGCCAGCTTGCGGAGGGCGCGGAGCAGGATGCGCCGCACCGAGTGGCGGCGGTTGAGCGCCGAGTCGGGGTTCTGGAAGACGATCTGCAGGGCGCGCAGCTGCTCCGGCGTCCGCTTCTGGAAGCGGGGGGCGAGCGGCCGGCCGTCCAGCTCGACCGTGCCCTCCGTCGGCTCCACGATGCCGAGCAGCGCGTTGGCCAGGGTCGTCTTCCCGCTCCCGGACTCGCCCACCAGCCCGAGCGTCTCGCCCGGCCAGATCGCGCCCTCGGCGCCGAGGAGCGCATAGACGTCGTGCCCGCGCTCCCTGAACACCTTGCCCAGGTCGCGGAAGCGGAGGAGGGGGGGCGCCTCGCGGTCGATGGGGGGCAGCTCCAGGTCGGGGGCCTCCTCGCGCGGCAGCGCGGCGGCGCGCTCGTGGTACCAGCAGCGGCTCGTGTGCCCCTCCGCGAGCGGGACGAGCGGGGGCTCCTCGGCGGTGCAGCGGGCGTCGGCGAGCGGGCAGCGGTCGGCGAAGACGCAGCCGCGGAGCTCGGCGCCGAGCGGGGGAAGGAAGCCGGGGATCGTGTCCAGGCGCCCGTGGTCCTTGCGCACGCCTCCGCGCGGGATGCAGCGCAGGAGGCCCACCGTGTAGGGGTGGCGCGGGTCGCGGAGCACCGTCTCCACCGGCCCCTCCTCGACGAGGCGTCCCGCGTAGAGGACGCCGACGCGCGAGCACATCTTGGCGATCACGCCGAGGTTGTGGCTGATGAAGAGGACGGAGGTGCGCAGCTCCCTCTGGAGCTGGGCGACGAGGTCGAGCACCTCGGCCTCCACGGTCGCGTCCAGCCCGGTGGTGGGCTCGTCGAGGACGAGGAGCGAGGGGTCCTTGGCGAGCGCCATCGCGATCACGACCCGTTGCTGCATCCCGCCCGAGAGCTGGTGGGGATAGCGCCGCAGCACCGACTCGGCGTCCGCGATCTGCACGCGCTCGAGCGCCGCCCTCGCCCGCGCGGACGCCTCGTCGGCCCGGACGCCGCTCGCGGTGAACGCCTCCACCACCTGGTCGCCGACGCGGAGCGACGGGTTCAGGGCCGCGCCGGGGTTCTGGTACACCATCGACACGGTCTGCGCGCGGTAGCGGCGCAGCTCTTGTCCGCGCAGCCCGACGACGCTCCTCCCATCCACGAGGATGTCGCCTCCCCGCACCCGCCCGTTTCGGGGCAGGTACTGGGCGATCGCGAGCGCCGCCGTCGACTTCCCGCAGCCGGACTCGCCGACGAGGCCGTAGGACTCGCCGCGGCCGATCTGGAAGCTCACTCCACGCAGGACCCGGCGCCAGCGCCCGCGCACGCGGTAGGCGACGTCCAAGTCGCGCACCTCCAGGGCGGGGCCGGTCGCGGGCGCGCCGCTCACCGCTCGTACGCCTGCTGCAGTCCCTCGGAGACCAGGTTCACCGCGATGACGAGGGAGGCGATCGCCGCGGCCGGGAAGAGCACCGTCCACCAAGCGGGGTCGACGAACTGGTAGTTGTCCGCGATCTGCACCGCCCAGTCGGGGGAGGGAAGCTGGATCCCGAAGCCGATGAAGGTGAGGGAGGCGACGGCGAAGACGGCGTAGCCCAGGCGCACGGTCGCCTCCACGATGATCACCGGCATGACGTTGGGGAGGATCTCCACGAACATGACGTAGGGGGCGCGCTCCCCGCGCAGCCGCGCCGCGCGCACGTACTCGAGCTCCCGCTCCGCGAGCACGGCCGCGCGCACGGTGCGCGCGATGATCGGGGCGAAGACGGCGCCGATCACGATCACGACCGTGGTCGCGGAACGGGTGCCGAGGGCCGCGATCGCCGTCACCGCGATCACGATCAAGGGCAGGGAGAGGACCGCGTCGATCAGGCGGCTGAGGACGTCGTCCACGATCCCGCGCAGGTAGCCGGTGAGGAGGCCGAGCGCGGTGCCGAGCGCCGTTCCCAGGAGGGTCGCCGCCGGGGCGACGAGGAGGATGTCGCGCGAGCCGGCGAGGACGCGCGAGAAGACGTCGCGTCCCAGCCGGTCGGTGCCGAGCCAGTGCTCGGCCGAGGGGGAGGCGAAGACGTCCTCCGACTGGTCGAAGATGGGGTCGTAGGGGGTGATGCGGTCGCCGAGCAGGGCGCACGCGATCCAGAAGAGGAGCACGGCGGCCCCGATCAGCACGCCGGGGCTGCGCAGGAGCAGGCGGCGCCGCTCGGCACGGGCGGCGCGGGCCTCCGCGTGCAGCTCGGCCGGGCTGAGGGGGGCGACGCTCACTCTCCCGCTCCTACTCGCCCGCCCGGTAGCGGATGCGCGGGTTCAGGGCCGCGTAGAGGAGGTCGGCGGCGAGCGTGGCTGCAAGGTAGACGGCGCCGATGAGGAGCACGCCCGAGGCGAGGAGCGGATAGTCCTTCTGGTCGGCGGCGTTGAAGACGAGCCGCCCCATGCCCTGGTAGTTGAAGAGCGTCTCGATGACGACGAGCCCGCCGAAGAGGTAGCCGAGCTGGGTGGCGACGACGGCGATGGTGGGGAGGAGGGCGTTGCGGAGGACGTGCCGCCGGATCACCGTCCACGTCCCCAGCCCCTTCAGGTAGGCGGTGCGCGTGTAGTCGGCCTCGAGCGCCTCCACCACGCCGGCGCGGGTGATGCGCGCGATGTAGCCGAAGAGGACGAGCGCGAGCACGAGCGCGGGGAGCACGAGGTGCTCGAGCTGGACGAGCACGCCCGCCCCCTCGGGCGCCTCCGCGGTGATCGGAAGCCAGCCGAGCCAGAGGCCGACGACGATGATGAGCACGATCCCGGTCACGAACTCGGGGACGACGGTCAGGGAGATGCCGGTCAGGGTGATCGCGCGGTCGGGGAGGCGGCCTGCGAAGAGGCCGGCGACGACCCCGCCCAGGATGGCCAGGGGGACGACGATGAGGAACGCGAGCGCCGCGAGCTTGACGGAGTTCACGAACGCGTCCCAGAGCAGCGGCCCCGCCGGCACGCGCAGGGCGAGCGAGTCCCCGAAGTCGCCGTGCAGGATGCCGCCCACCCAGTCCAGATACTGGACGGCGACCGGCCGGTCGGCGCCGATCTCCCGGTTGAGCGCGTCCACGGCCTCCTGGGTGGCGAACGGCCCGAGCACCTTGCGCCCGACGTCGCCGGGCAGGAGCTGCGCCGTGGCGAAGACGACGACGCTCAGGAGGACGAGGGTGACGAGGGCGAGGGCGAGGCGCTTGAGGACGTAGCGGAGCATGCAACGCCGGGGTCAGGTCTCTTTCGTTGCGCCTATCCGGCGCAACGAAAGAGACCTGACCCCCCTATGCGAGCCCGTTGCGCCTACCCGGCGCAACGAGAGAGACCTGACCCCCTACGCGAGCCACACCCGCCGCAGCCCGATCGCGCCCAGCCCTTCCGGCTGGTAGCCGCGGATCTTCGCCGACCCGAGCGCGATCCAGTCGTAGAAGTAGGAGATGATGACCGGCGTGTCTTGGAGCAGGATCGTCTGCATCTGGCGCGCGTACCGGCGCTGCGTCTGCAGATCGACGGCGGCGATGTAGGAGCGCAGCGCGGCGTCGAAGCGCGGGTTCGAGTAGCGGGACTGGTTCCACTCGCCGCCCGTCTTGAACGCGGCCGTCAGGTAGACGTTCGGGATCGGCCGGTGGCCGTAGTCCGTGATCACCGCCTCCCGGTTCAGCCAGGGGGTGCTGGTCGCGTAGTCCTGCCCCGGAGGGGCGCCGTAGTACTCGCCCCCGGAGAGGATCTCGAGCTTGACGTCGATCCCGACCTGGCGCGCCGACCGCTGGATGATCTGCGCGTAGTCGGGGATCTCCAGGTTCTGCCAGGTGGTGAGGGTGAAGCTCGTGTTCTCGGCGCCGGCCGCCTCGAGCAGCTGGCGCGCCTGGCGCAGGTTCTGCGTGCGCTGGGGCACGTCCCGCGCCGTGGAGGGGAAGAGCGGGGTGAACGGCGAGTCGTTGCCGACGATCGCCCGCCCCCGCCAGAGCGAGCGGACGAGCCCCGGCCGGTTCAGGGTGAGCGCGATCGCCCGTCGGACGCGCGGGTCGCGGAACTTCTCCTGGTCGGTGCGCATGCCGAACTGGCGGTGGTTCGCGGTCTTCGTGGAGAAGGCCTGGAAGCGCCGGTTGCCGGCGAACGGCGCCGCCTCGAGCGCGGACACCTGCTGCACGAGGTCGACCTGGCCGGCGCGCAGCGCCAGCACCTGCGGGGTCGAGCTCTCGAACATGGTCACGCGGACCGTGTCGAGCAGCGGCCGCCCGCCCCAGTAGGCGTCGTTGCGGACGAACGTCGCGCTCCGTCCCTCGACGTAGCTTTGCAGGCGGTAGGGGCCGGTGGCGGGCATCTTCGCGGAGATGAACGAGCCGACCCGGTAGGTGGCGGGCAGGATGATCCCCTGGTAGGTCGTCTGGCTGACCAGGTAGGGGAAGGCGCCCGTCGGCTGCTCGAGCCGGAACTGGACGGTGTAGGGCCCGGTCTTGCGCACGCCCTCCGGGGTGAGGATGCCGTTGAAGACGGAGAAGGCGGCGGACTCCTTGCGCGTCAGCACCCTGAAGGTGGAGACGACGTCGTCCGCGGTGAGCCGGCGGCCGTTGTGGAAGCGGACGCCGCGGCGGATCTGGAACGTCCACACGCTCGCGTCGCGGTTCGGGCGCCAGCTCGTGGCGAGCCAGGGCTGGAGATTCCCCTGGGGCGTGGTGAAGGTGAGGTACTCGCCGACGATGCTGACGATCCCGACCGCGCCCACCGTGTCGATGCGGCTCGGCTCGATCGCCGCCCCCGGCTTGGTGATCGCCACCCGGAGAGTGCCGCCCCGGCGCTGCTCGGCGGCCGCGGGCGCGCCGAGCGCGAGGTCGGCCTCGCCGACCAGCCGGAGGAGCGCGCCCACCGTCCCCGCCCCGAGCCCGAAGAGGGCGGCGCGGCGCAGGAACTCCTGCCGGTCGAGCTCCCCGGCGACGAGCTCGTCGATCAGGTTGTTCTCGATCGGCCCTGCCTCGCGCCGTCGGTACTCCTCGATCTGCCGTCTCGTCTCACGATCCATTCCGCCGTCTCCCTTCGCTCGCCCGCCGCGTCGATCACAGCCCCGTGCCGACCGCGGTCGGCGCCCTGCGCCGGCTGGATCGGCGCGCCCGTCCTATCGGCGCGTTATGCCACTCTCGGACATGGCTCGTCAAGCCGCTTCCCGCGGACGCGCCGGGGGCCGGTCGGGCGTCAGTGCCCGGCGGGGCGCTCCCAGCCTTCGAGGACGGGGGGCGTCCAGTCCGTGCCCACGATCTTCGAGCCCTCGACCCAGGGGCCGAGGAGCGGCTGCGGGAACTTCGCGTGCCGCTCCTTGAGCCGGATCCCGTACGAGTTGCCGGACTGCAGGTGCTTGATCAGCACCTTGCGCGCGATCTCGTCCTCGCGGCCCTCGGGGATGGGGAAGTAGATGCGCAGGAAGGAGTTGGAGTAGCGGTCGAAGACCGCGGGCACGCCCTCCTCCTCGAGCAGGTGCACGTCCTCCAGCCAGTTGATGTCCTCGCCCGGGGTGGCGGCGACGAGGTCGACGTCCTCGACGAGGGAGATGTCCTCCTGGTAGGGGAAGCGCTGCCCGGAGAGCTCCTCCGCGTCGATCTGGATGTGGCGCTCGCTGCGATCCTCGGCTCTCATCCGCCCCTCCGTGCCGCCGGGAGCGGCTCGACCTCGGCCCGCTCGCGCACGGCCTCCTCGAAGTGGCGCTCCTCGAGCAGCCGCCGCACCTCGGCGAGCGTCTGCTCCTCGGTGACGCCGGGGATGTAGTTCGTGCCGGCGAGCGGCACGCGCGCCATCGCCGCCGCCTCCACCGTGAGCGCGCACAGGTCCTCCGGCTCGAGCGAGTGCACGTTCGTCTTCCCGCACGCCCGCGCGAGCATCTGCAGCTCCATGGTCATGGCGGTGAGCAGGTTGTAGACCCGCTCCGCCGCCTCGTCCACGTCCAGCCGCTTGCGCAGCTCCGGGTCCTGGGTCGTGATCCCGACCGGGCAGCGGCCCGTGTGGCAGTGGTAGCAGTAGCCGGCCGGCACCCCGACCGTCCCCTCGTAGTCGGTGACCCCGGGGATCTCCTTGTTGCAGTTGAGGGCGATCAGGGCGGCGGTGCCGATCGCGACCGCGTCCGCGCCCAGCGCCAGGCACTTGGCGACGTCCGCGCCGTTGCGGATCCCGCCCGCGACGACCAGGTCGATCTCGTCCGCGAGGCCCACGTCCTCGAGCGCCCGCCGCGCCTCCGGGATCGCGGCCATGAGCGGGATCCCCGTCTCCTCGGTCGCGATGTGCGGGCCCGCCCCGGTGGACCCCTCCGCCCCGTCCAGGTAGATGATGTCCGGCCCGCACTTGGCGGCCATGCGCACGTCGTCGTACACGCGGGCCGCGCCCAGCTTCAGCTGGATCGGGATCTGGTAGTCGGTCGCCTCCCGGATCTCCTGCACCTTGAGCGAGAGGTCGTCCGGGCCGAGCCAGTCCGGGTGGCGGGCCGGGGAGCGCTGGTCGATCCCGACCGGGAGCGAGCGCATCTCCGCCACCTGCTCGGAGACCTTCTGCCCCATCAGGTGCCCGCCCAGGCCGACCTTGCACCCCTGGCCGATGAAGAACTCGCACGCGTCCGCGAGCATCAGGTGGTGCGGGTTGAACCCGTACCGGCTCTGGATGAGCTGGTAGTACCACTTGATGGAGAGGTCGCGCTCGGGAGGGATCATCCCGCCCTCGCCCGAGCAGGTCGCCGTGCCCGCCATGGAGGCGCCCTTGGCGAGCGCCATCTTCGCCTCCAGGGAGAGCGCCCCGAAGGACATGCCGGTGATGTAGATGGGGATGTCGAGCTCGATCGGCTTCTTCGCGAAGCGGGCGCCGAGCACGGTCTTCGTCTCGCACTTCTCCCGGTAGCCCTCGATCACGAACCGGGTCAGCGTCCCGGGCAGGAACATGAGCTCGTCCCAGTGGGGGATGCGCTTGAAGATGGAGAAGCCGCGCATCCGGTAGCGGCCGAGCTCCGCCTTCACGTGGATGTCGTTGATGACCTCGGGCGTGAAGATCGGGCTGCGCCCGAGGATGGTCTTCTTGGAAGGGGCAGTCTCGTCGGTCACGGACATCACAGCACCAGCTTTCTCTCCGCAGGCTCGAGGGTGTCGTAGTTGTAGAGCTGCTTGCCGCAGACGAACTTCTGCAGCGGGGGCGGGGATCCGAGGCCGTAGATGCGGAACTTGCGCTCCACGAGCTCCGTGTCCGCGTCCGTCCACTCGCCCGGCACGCAGTCGATCCCGAGCGACTTGACCTTGCCCGCCACGTAGATCGTGCCGTCGTACATCGAGTCGCCGAGGCCGGGGCCGACGTCGCCGAGGAAGATCATCCTCCCGCGCTGCATCATGAAGCCGGTCATCGCGCCCGCGTTGCCGAGGACGATGATCGTGCCGCCCTTCTGGTCGATGCCGGTCCGGGCGCCCACGTGCCCCTTGACGACCAGGTCGCCGCCGCGGATCGCCGCCCCGGTCAGGGAGCCGGCGTTGCCGTCGATGACGACGACCCCGGACATCATGTTCTCGCACGCGGACCAGCCGACCCGCCCCTTGATGTGCACCTCCGGCCCGTCGATCAGCCCGCACGCGAAGTAGCCGAGCGAGCCCTCGAACGTGATCCGGCAGCGGGTGAGGATGCAGACGCCGAGCGAGTGCTTCGCGCTCGGGTTGAGGACGGTGACGTCCTTCACCCCCTGCTCGTACAGGAGCCAGCGGAGCTCCAGGTTGATCTGGCGGGTGGACAGGTTCTTCGCGTCGAAGACGGCCTTCTCGCCGTCGATCTCCGAGATGCGCGGCACCGCCGCGTCGGGCTCCATCAGCCCGCGCGCGTCGTAGCGCAGGGGGCGCGCTTCTACCGTTGCCACACGAGCACCTCCCGCTCGTAGGGGTCGTAGGTCTCGATCTCGCGGTCGACGATCGTGCGGATCGCGATCTCCTCGGAGGCGAGGGCGACCAGGTCGTCGCCCTCGTAGAGGACGAGCGGCTTCGCCGCCATCTCGTCCTTGGCCACGCCGAGCGCGTCCGCGGTGACCGCGAGGTAGGTGAAGACGCCGTCGAAGTCGTCCAGGCTCTCCTCCATCGCCTCCTTGAACGTGGAGCCGCTCGCGAGCTTCTCGGCGAGGTAGACGGCGATCACCTCCGAGTCGCACAGGGACTGGAAGCGGTGCCCGGCGCGCTCCAGCCGCCGCCTCCACTGCCAGTAGTTCGTGAGCTGGCCGTTGTGGACGACGGCCACGTCCGAGAAGGGGTAGGCCCAGTACGGGTGCGCGCCCGAGATGTCCACGTCCGACTCGGTCGCCATGCGCACGTGGCCGATGGCGTGCGTGCCCGTGAACCCCTGCAGCCCGTAGCGGGAGGCGACCGTCTCCGCGTCGCCCAGGTCCTTGACGATCTCCAGCGAGTGCCCGAGCGACAGCACCTCGCACCGGGGCACGTCCTCGACGTAGTCGGCGAGGGCCTTGAGGTCGCCGTCGTAGCGCAGCTTCACCCGGAACGCGTACTCGGTCTCGTCCTCGGCCTCGACGATCTCGGCCCCCATCTCCAGGAGGCGCGCCTCGACCTCCCGCTTCGCCCGCCGCAGCCGCTCCATGAACTCGGCGTCGCGCGCGTCGTTGGCGTCGGCGAGCTTGTAGCGCATGACGAGGTGCTCGCTCGGCGGCCCGTACAGGGCGTACCCGGTCGAGTCCGGCCCGCGGTGCTTCATCGACTGCAGCATGCGCGTCATGTCGCCGCCCACGTCGCGGGCGCCGTTGCGGTAGATGACCCCTGCGATCCCGCACATCGTCGATCAGGGCAGCACGTCGAGGTAGCGCTCCCGCTCCCAGTCGGTGACGGCAGCCAGGTAGCGCTCCCACTCGTCGCGCTTGTAGTGCATGAAGACATCGTAGAGACGGCCCGGCAGGGCGGAGCGGACGACCTCGTCCTCCTGGAGCGCGGCGAGCGCCTCGCCCAGGTGCTCGGGGACGCGCGGGATCTCCACCCCCTCGGCCAGCACGTCGTACACGTTGCGCTGCTGGGGCGGCCCCGGATCGAGCTTGCGCTTGACCCCGTCCAGCCCGGCCTTGAGCAGCGCCGCCTGGGTCAGGTACGGGTTGCAGGCGGAGTCGACCGCCCGGTACTCGAAGCGGCCGCCGCTCGCCACCCGCACGAGGCAGGTGCGGTTCTGCCACCCGTAGTCCCGGTAGATGGGCGCCCAGAAGCCGAAGTCCCAGAAGCGCTTGTACGAGTTCACCGTGGAGGCGGTGATCGCGCACAGCGCCCGGTAGTGGTCGAGGATCCCGGCCATGAACTGGCGTCCGAGCTCGGAGAGCTTGGCCGGCCCGGCGGGGTCGTAGAAGGCGTTCTCCCCCTGCTCGTCGACGAGCGTGAAGTGGTGGTGGGCGCCGTTCGCGGAGACGCCGGTGAACGGCTTCGGCATGAAGGTCGCGATCACCTCCATGTCCTGCCCGTACGTGCCCTCGCGCGTGTGCTTCCGGGCGACGGCCGCGCAGATCTGGCGGTAGGTGGAGAGGTTGTCGGCCGTGCGGACCGCCCGGTCGAAGAGGAAGTTGAGCTCGAGCTGGCCGGGCGAGTCCTCGTGGTCGCCGTAGCTCGGGTTGATGCCGAGCTGCCGCCCGTAGTCGATGACGTCGAGGATGATCGGGCGCAGCTCCTCGAACTGGTTGATGTGGTAGCACCAGGGCTTGGTGATGCCCTCCGCCGCGGCGGCGTCGGCCGCCCCGCGCGGGCGCTTCAGCCACATCATCTCCGGCTCGATGCCGCACAGGAACGTGTAGCCGAGCTCCGCCTCCACCTCGTTGACGATCCGCTTCAGGTTCTGGCGCGGGTCGGCGTCGAGCAGCTCGCCCGTCTCCGTGTCGTAGCAGTCGCAGAAGACGCGGGCAACGCGCGGATCCCAGGGGAGCTGCGCGAACGTGTCCAGGTCGGCGATCGCGGCGAGCTCCGACTCCTCGGGCCCGAACCCGATGTAGCGGTCGTTCCGGTCGACGAAGAGGTCGGCGGTCGCCCCGTACACGAGCTGGTAGCCCTCCTCGGCCACCTTCTCCCACAGCTCGGCGGAGACGCCCTTGCCGTTGATGTGTCCGGAGACGGAGACCTGCTGGAAGAAGATGTACTTGATCCCGAGCTCGTTGATCTGCTTGCGGATCTCCTGGATGCGCTGCTTGCGGGCCGGGTCGCTCCGCGCCTCCTCGAGCGTCGGGAGCGGATCCGGGATCGAGCCCTTCGCCAGCACGTCCTGGACAATCGTCGCCATACCTCTCGCTCCTTGTCGGTCGGGGGACGCGACGGAAGATATACGCCCCGAGGACCCCGGGGGCGCGCAACCGGCAACGGACCTTTGCGTGTCCCGCTGCGACGGACCTATGCGTGTCCCGCCGTGCGGCGCGCACAGCGCGCCGTCTAGCCTTGTGCGCATGCGCGAGCCGAGAACCGAGTACCTGACCGCCGCCCAGCGGGCGGCGCTCGAGGCGGAGCTGGCCGAGCTCGAGGGGCCCCGCCGCCGCCAGATCGCGGAGGCGATCAAGCACGCGCGCGAGTTCGGCGATCTCGCCGAGAACTTCGAGTACCACGCCGCGAAGAACGAGCAGGCCCTGCTCGAGCGCCGCATCCGGCTCCTGCGCGAGCGGCTGCGGCACGCCGTCACCGTCGAGCACGAGACGGACGAGCACGTGGGGGTCGGCTCGATCGTGGAGATCGAGGACGAGAGCGGGGACACGCTGGAGGTGGAGATCTCGGCCGTGGGCGGGGTCTCGCCCGACTCGCCGCTCGGCCGCGCCCTGCTGGGGGCGGCGATCGGGGACGAGGTGGAGGTGGAGGCGCCGAGCGGAGCCTGGAGGGCGCGCGTGCTCGCGATCCGCCGCCCCTAGCCTGGGGCGCCGGGCAACGGGATCGGCGGACGTCTCCGCTCGTAGCGGACGAACGCGAACGCGGTCCCGTCCTCGGCCACGCGAGCCTCCCGCGCGACCTCGCGGTACGCGGCGCGGTCGAGCGGCGGGAAGAGCGTGTCGCCCTCCACGTCCGCGTCGATCTCGGTCAGGAGGAGCTCGTCGGCGAGGGGGAGCGCCGCCGCGTACAGCTGGCCGCCGCCCGCGACGAAGACGCGCTCCTCGCCCGTGAGCAGCCGTAGAGCCTCCTCGAGCGAGCCCGCGCGCTCGGCGCCCTCCGCGCCCCACGCGGGGTCGCGGGTAACGACCACGTTCCGCCGCCCGGGGAGGGGGCGGAATCGCTCGGGGAGCGAGTCCCACGTCCGCCGGCCCATCACCACCGGGTGCCCGAGCGTCAGCTCCCGGAAGCGGCGCAAATCCTCCGGGAGGCGCCAGGGAAGCTCCCCCCCGTGGCCGATCACGCCGTTTCGCGCGACCGCCGCGACGACCGCGACTCTCACACCGCGACCGGGGCCGCGATCGGCGGGTGGTGGCGGTAGCCCGCGACCTCGAAGTCCTCGAGCTCGTAGTCGAAGATCGAGGGCGGCCGCCGGCGCAGCCGGAGCTCGGGGTAGGGGAAGGGCTCCCGCGCGAGCTGGGTCTCGATCTGCTCGCGGTGGTTGTCGTAGAGGTGGCAGTCGCCGCCCGTCCACACGAGGTCGCCCGGCTCGAGGTCCGCCTGCTGCGCGAGCATGTGCGTGAGGAGCGCGTAGCTCGCGATGTTGAAGGGGACGCCGAGGAAGACGTCGGCGCTCCGCTGGTACACCTGCAGGCTCAGCCGCGTCCCCGCCGCGACGTGCAGCTGGAAGAGCACGTGGCAGGGGTGGAGCGCCATCCGCTCGAGCTCGGCCACGTTCCAGGCGCTGACGAGCATCCGCCGCGAGTCCGGGTCCTCGCGCAGCAGCCGCACCACCTCCGCGATCTGGTCGATCGCGCGCCCGTCCGACGCCGGCCAGCTCCGCCACTGCACGCCGTACACCGGCCCCAGGTCGCCGCTCTCGTCCGCCCACTCGTCCCAGATCGTCACCCCCCGCTCCTGCAGCCAGCGCACGTTCGAGTCGCCGCGCAGGAACCAGAGGAGCTCGAGCGCGACCGACTTGAAGTGCACGCGCTTGGTGGTGACGAGCGGGAACCCCTCGGCCAAGTCGAAGCGCATCTGGTAGCCGAAGACGCTGACCGTGCCGGTGCCGGTGCGGTCCGCCTTGGGGACGCCGTGCGCCAGGACGTGCCGGGCGAAGTCCTCGTACTGGGTGCGGACCGGGCGCTCGTCCTCGACGGGCACGGCTCGACGATAGCGCCCGCCCCGGCGGGTCACGCGCCGACGAGCAGCGGCTCCCGGGAGCCCTTCCTCACCACCACCCAGCCGTCGAAGCGGTCGAGCCGCCAGGGAGCGTTCATGGGCACCTGGGTGGTGCCGTCCGGCTCCGCCCGGAAGCTGCCGCAGCGGCGGGCGAGCCGGCCGTCCCGGGTCAGCCAGAGCTCGTACGTCGCGCCGCCAGGCGCCGGGCGCAGGCCCTCCACGGAGAGCTCCATCGGCCAGTTGCCGGCGCTGTCGAGCGCGAACACCTCGATCCGGGCGCTCGCGGCCGGGGCCGCCCGGGTCCCCTGCATGCGGACCACGAAGTCGACGGCGCGCCCGCGGTCGCCGGCGGCGTAGCCGAAGGCGAAGCTGGCCGCGGCGAGCGCGGCGGCGACGGCGGCGAGGCGGGGCACCGGCGGCC
>DATLYP010000082.1:0-2353 GCA_035574655.1 Gaiellaceae bacterium | reverse complement strand
GCCCGGAGGCCGACCGCCACGCCCCGCTCGGCCCGCGCGTCCTGGCCGCCCGCGCCGGCGGCGCCGAGCGGGCGACCGGCGCGCGCTCGTTCGAGGTGCTCCTCGGCCCGCACAACGGCTCCCTGCGGGCCACCCTCTTCCTCGGCCACGTGCCGCCGGGGAAGGCGCCCTGGCACTACCACCTGTACGACGAGATCGTGTGGGTGCCGGAAGGCCCCGCCCGCGTGCACCGGCGCGGCGCGGCGGCCGAGGAGCTCGGCCCAGGAGCCGCCTTCCGCCTCCGCCCCCGCGAGGTCCACATCGTGGAGAACACGCGCCCGGACCGGGAGCTGACCGTCCTCGGCGTCTTCACGCCGGCGGGAAGCCCGGCCGCCGCCTACCTCCCGCCCGCAGCGGCGAACGGCTGAGAGCGCCTCGAGCGGGGACGATGCCCGCGACCCTCCCCCGTCCGCTGCTCCTCTACGACGCCGGCTGACGCCTCTGCCGGTGGACGGCGCGTGCCGTCGTCCTGCTCGACCGACGCGGGGAGCTCGCGCTGCTGCCGCTCGACGACCCGCAGGCGCAGCCGTTCCTGCGCGGGCTGCCGGAGGAGGAGCGCGCCGAGAGCTGGCGCCTCGTCCGCCGCGACGGCTCCCTCGCCGGCCACGGGCGCGGGGCGGTCGAGCTGCTTTCCGCCCTGCGCCTGACGCGCCCCCTGGGCGAGCTGCTCGCCCGCGTGCCGCCCTCCCTCCTCGACCGCCTGTACGGGATCGTCTCCCGGAGCCGGCACCGGCTCTCGCGGCTCGTTCCGGACGGGCCGGCGCCCCGCCGCTTCCCGTGAGCGGGATCTACCCTGTGCGCATGCCGCCCTCGGCGCTCGAGCTCGGCCCCTCCGAGATCGCGCGGCGGGCCGAGGAGGCGCGCTCGCTCCTCGGGCCGCGCTGCGTCGTCTGCCCGCGGGCGTGCAAGGTCGACCGCCGGGCCGACGTGCCCGGGCTCTGCGCCGTCGGGCGCTACGCCGTCGTCGCCTCCTGGTTTCCGCACTTCGGGGAGGAGGACTGCCTGCGCGGCCGCCGCGGCTCGGGGACGATCTTCTTCTCCGGCTGCAACCTGCGCTGCGTCTTCTGCCAGAACCACGACATCTCCTGGAAGCTGCAGGGGGTGCTCGCCACCCCCGAGCGGCTCGCGGCGATGATGCTGGAGCTGCAGGGCCTCGGCTGCCACAACATCAACCTGGTCACGCCCGAGCACGTGGTGCCGCAGGTGCTGGAGGCGCTGCCGCTCGCCCTCGAGGCGGGCCTGCGCCTGCCGCTCGTCTACAACACCTCCTCTTACGACAGCCTGGACAGCCTGCGGCTGCTGGAAGGCGTGGTCGACGTGTACATGCCCGACTTCAAGCTGTGGACGAGCGAGGCGGCCCGCCGCTATCTGAAGCGGGCCGACTACCCGGACGTGGCCCGGGAGACGATCCGGGAGATGCACCGGCAGGTGGGCGACCTCGTCCTGGACGGGCGCGGCCTCGCGGTGCGGGGCGTCATCCTCCGCCACCTGGTCATGCCCGGCCTGCTCGAGGAGACGGAGGCGATCCTGCGCTTCGTCGCCGAGGAGCTCGGGACGGGGTGCTACGTGAACCTGATGGCCCAGTACTACCCGTCGGGCCGCGTGGGCAAGGACGGCGAGTTCCCCGAGCTCGACCGCCACCTCTTCCGCGAGGAGTACCTGCGGGCGCTCGCCCTCGCCGAGGAGCTCGGGCTGCGGCTCGACCCGCGCAGCCGCGCCGAGGGGCGCAGGCTGGCGCCCGCCGCGTAGCGCCAGGCTGCCTCCCGCTCCTCTAGCAGCTCACCGCCGCGTTCCAGGGCGCGAACATGCCGCTCGGGTTGTGCTTCCAGAGCCAGACGTGGAGGTCGTAGTGGACGGGCATCCCCGGGGCGTGCCCGAGCATCGGCCCGTCGAAGTCGCGCCCGAAGAGCCGCGGGCGGTCGTCGTCGGTGGCGACGTTCTGGTCGGCGTCCGGCTGGAAGTACTCGGCCGCGACGAGCTCCAAGGCGGAGAGGCCGGGGGCGTAGACGAGCACCTCGGGCCGCGCCGGATCGAGCCTGCCGTCCCCGAGCGCCTGCGCGCTCACGAAGTGGATACCCATCCCCCCGGCACGCGACGTCGCCTCGCCCGGGGCCGGCGCGACGGCCTCGCAGGGGGAGGCCTGCACGTACCCGTCGGCGCGCGCCCGGTCGACGGAGCGGTACCTGTCCAGGGCCGCCTTCGTCCGCTCGAGCCGACGGGCGATCCCTTCGGGGGACAGGCTCGCGGCCCTGGCGCGCAGGCGCCGGTTCTCGGTGCGGAGCCGGCCGAGCTGCCGCTCGAGCGAGGCGACCCG
>DATLYP010000081.1:0-15469 GCA_035574655.1 Gaiellaceae bacterium | reverse complement strand
TCCTCGAGCGGCTCCCTCTCGACGTGCGAGCCCACTTCTTCGAGCTCGACGGCACCTTCCCCAACCACGAGCCCAACCCCCTGCTGCCGGAGAACCGCGAGTTCATCGTCCAGGCCACCCTGGAGGAGGAGGCCGACCTCGGCGCGGCCTTCGACGGCGACGCCGACCGCTGCTTCTTCGTCGACGACAAGGGCGAGTTCGTCCCCGGCGACTTCGTCACCGCCCTTCTCGCCGAGTCGATCCTGGAGAAGGAGCCAGGGGCGAAGGTGATCTACGACGTCCGGGCCAGCTGGGCGGTGCCCGAGACGATCGAGCGCGCCGGGGGCGTACCCCTCGTCAACCGCGTCGGGCACGCCTTCATCAAGCACCGCATGCGCCAGGAGGGCGCCGTCTTCGCCGGCGAGGTCTCGGGCCACTACTACTTCCGGGACTTCTGCCAGGCCGACTCGGGGGTCATCCCCTTCCTCCTCATGGTGGAGCTCCTCTCCAAGCGGGGCCGTCCGCTGTCCGAGCTGCTGGCCCCCTACCGGGAGCGCTACTTCCTCTCCGGCGAGATCAACACGCCCGTGGCCGACATCCCGCTCAAGCTCCAGGAGCTGAAGGAGCGCTTCGGCCGGGAGGGGGAGGTGAGCCACCTGGACGGCATCTCCGTCACCGCCGCCGACTGGCACTTCAACGTCCGGCCCTCGAACACCGAGTCGCTGCTGCGCCTCAACCTCGAAGCCCGCTCGCGAGAGCTCATGGAGCGCAAGCGCGACGAGGTGCTGGCGGTGATCCGCTCGTGATCCGGGGCCAGCGCGCCCGTATCGCCCAGCGGGCGACGGTAGGGATCGCCCGCAAGGGCGGCGCCGGGAAGAACTCGAACGGCGACCTCCTCCGCTGCTTCTCCACCCCGGAGGTGGGCGAGAGGATGCGGATACTTTCCAACGAGGCGCTCGACCCCGTCTTCCACGACGGCCGCCTCGGCGGCCTCGATGGCGGCGTGGACGCTCTGCTCTCCGCGGAGACGATGACCAGCCGGGGCGGCCTGACCGTCCACGCCGTCGACCCAGCTCGCCTCGAGGAGCTCCTGCGCCGGTGACGCTCGAGCTCGGCCAGGTCACCGACCGCAAGCCTCCCTTCCGCTACTCGGCCCTCAACCGGGTCTGGTTCTCGGACACCGACGCCCAGGGGGTCGTCTACTACGGCCGCTACCTGCCCTACTTCGACCACGCCCGCACCGAGTACCACCGCCACCTGGGCGGGCTCCGCCTCGCCGGCGCGGAGCTGGTCATGCGCGCGCTCCAGGTCGAGTACCACGCGCCCGCCCGCTTCGACGACCTGATCGAGGCCTTCGTGCGCGTCTCCCGGATCGGGCGGACGAGCATCACGTACGAGTGCCAGGCGTACCGGCTGCCGGACGACACGTTCATGGTGGAGGCGATCCAGACGCTCGTGCTCGTGGACGCTGCGCTGCGCCGCCCCGTGCCCATCCCGGAGGACCTGCGCGCCCCCGTGCGCGCCTTCGAGGGCGACGACCTGGTGGAGGCGCGGTGAGCTCGCGCGCGCTGGAGGCGCTCGACCGCATCCTCAACCGGGGCGGGGAGCCGGACGAGGTGCTGCGGGCGGCCGTCTCCGTGCTCGCCGCCGAGCCCTGTGTCTCCTGGGCGGGAATCGCCTTCCTCGAGGAGGGCGAGCCCGTCCTCGGGCCGCAGGCGGGCGAGCCGGACGAGGCGCGGCGCGTGCGCGTGCCGGTCCTCTACCGCGGCTCGCAGGTGGGCGAGCTGTGGGTGGACGGGGAGGCCGACCGTGCGTTCCTCGAGCGCGTCGCCCTGCTCCTCTCCGCGCATGTCCTCATCGGCTGGGACACGCGCGGGGAGCCCTGGGAGCCGTGAGCCGGAAGACGCGGGGAGCGGGGCAAGGGTCCTGCCGCGCGCCCGCCGAAGCGGGCGCGCGGCTCCCTTCCCCTCTCCCCGCTCTCG
Organism: Gaiellaceae bacterium; assembly: GCA_035574655.1. Classification (GTDB taxonomy): domain Bacteria; phylum Actinomycetota; class Thermoleophilia; order Gaiellales; family Gaiellaceae; genus GMQP-bins7. The sequence goes on along the minus strand of DATLYP010000081.1, from coordinate 13,508 downwards.
TCGTACTCACATCTTCGAGGGATGCAATCCCTCGAACGAGGTACCCCGCCCGAATGAGGGATGCTCCCCCGTTCGAGGGAGGCGCCGGGGCCGGCCCGCGCCGCCTCCCGTGGCGCTGTACGCGGACACCTGGTTCGTGAAGGGAGGCGCCGAGGCGGCGCCCCGGTCGCCTCCTCAGGAGGGCGTGACGCGGTAGGCGTCGAAGACGGCGTCCAGGTTGCGGAGGGCGATGAGGAGGGAGCGGAGCTCCTTCACGTCCCCGACCTCGGCCGTGTACCAGTTGCGGGCCATCCCGTCCTCGACGACGCCGCCGTAGGAGACGATGTTCGCCCCGTGCTCGGCGAACGTGCGGGCGACGTCCTCGAGCAGGCGGGCGCGGTCGAACGCGTCCACGGCGATCTGGACGAGGAAGCCGGCGGTGGCCCCGCCCTCCCACTCGACGGGGGTGAAGCGCTCCGGGTTGCGTCGGAGCGCCCGCACGTTGGGGCAGTCCTCCCGGTGCACCGTGATCCCGCGGCCGAGCGAGATGTAGCCGACGATCGGGTCGCCGGGGACGGGCGTGCAGCACTTGGCGATCCGGACGAGCACGTCCTCCACCCCGGGCACGGTGATCCCCAGCCGCGTGCTGGAGACGGCCTCCTTCGCCTTCGCCGGCTTCGTCGTGACCGCCGGCTCCGCCGCCACCTCCTCCGTCTTCAGGCGCTGGATCACCTTGTTGACGATCTGGCCGGGCTGCAGCTTCCCCGCGCCGAGGGCGACGTAGAAGTCCTCCGCCTTCTTGAACCCCGTCTCGCGGATCACCTGCGCGAGCACGCTCGAGCCCTGCAGCTTCCGGTACGGCAGGTTCTGCGCCTTGAGGGCCTGGTCGAGGAGCTCGCGCCCCTTCGCCTCCGTCTCGGTGCGCGTCTCCCGCTGGAACCACTGGCGGATCTTGTTGCGGGCGCGCGAGGAGGCGACGAGCGCGAGCCAGTCGCGGGAGGGGCCGCGCCCGCTCTTCGAGGTGAGGATCTCCACGAAATCGCCGCTCCGCAGCCGGTAGTGGAGGGGCACGATCCGCCCGTTCACCTTCGCCCCCACCGTGCGGTGGCCGACGTCCGTGTGCACGGCGTAGGCGAAGTCGATCGGGGTGGCGCCGGCGGGAAGCACCTTGACCTCGCCCTTGGGCGTGAACACGTACACCTCGTCCGAGAAGAGGTCGGTGCGCAGCGTGCGCATGTACTCGCCCGGGTCCTGCTCGTCCCGCTGCGAGTCCATCAGCGTCTTCACCCAGGCGAGCCACTCGTCGTCCGCCTTCGTGCCCCGCCCCCGCTTGTACAGCCAGTGGGCCGCCACCCCGTACTCGGCCTCCTCGTGCATCTCGCGCGTGCGCACCTGGATCTCGAGCGGCTTCCCCTCCGGCCCGATCACGGTCGTGTGCAGCGACCGGTAGCGGTTCAGCTTGGGCATGGCGATGAAGTCCTTGAAGCGGCCCGGCATCGGCTTCCACAGCGAGTGCGCGAGCCCGAGAGCGGCGTAGCAGTCGCGCGTCCCCTCCTCGCCGGAGCGCTCGCAGACGACGCGCATCGCCGTCAGGTCGTAGATCTCGTTGAACTCGCGCCCGCGCTTGGCCATCTTCTCGTAGATCGAGTACAGGTGCTTCGCGCGCACGGTGATCTCGGCCGGGATGTCGGCGCGGCGCAGCTCCTCGCCCAGGATCCTCGCCGCCTTCTGCGCCTGCGCCTCCCGGTCGGCGCGCTGGTCGGCGACCATCGCCTTGATCTCCGAGTACTTGCGGGGGTGCAGGATGCGGAAGGAAAGGTCCTCCAGCTCCCACTTGAGCGCGTGGATGCCGAGCCGGTGGGCGAGGGGCGCGTACACCTCGAGCGTCTCCCGCGCCTTCTGCGCCTGCTTCTCCTTGCCCAGGTACTCGATCGTGCGCATGTTGTGCAAGCGATCGGCGAGCTTGATGAGGATGACGCGGACGTCCTGCGCCATCGCCACGATCATCTTCCGGTAGTTCTCCGCCTCCGCCTGCTCGCGGCTCTGGAAGCTGATCCGCGTCAGCTTGGTGACCCCCTCCACGAGCTGGGCGATCTCGGGGCCGAACTCGGCCCGCAGCTCCTCCAGGTCGGCCCCGGTGTCCTCGACGACGTCGTGCAGGAGCGCGGCCGCGATCGTCTGCTCGTCCAGGTGCAGCTCCGCGCAGATGCGCGCGACCCCGAGCGGGTGGTGGATGAACTCCTCGCCCGAGCGCCGCGTCTGCCCCTCGTGCGCGCGCTCGGCGACGGCGAACGCGCGCCGCAGCAGGTCCTTGTCGACGTCGGGGTTGTACGCCTCGACCTCGGCGATCAGCTCCTCGACGAGGTCCTCGTGGTGGCGCTCGGCGTCGAGGACGGTCATGGGCCCAGTGTAGTGGCGCCCCCTCCCGGGGCTCCCCGCCCGGGAAGGACGCGCGCGCTGGGAGGCGAAGGAGGGCGGGTGGCCCGGCTGATCCGCCGCTGGCTCCGGACGCGGCGCGCGCGCCAGCTCGCGGTCGCGATGCGGGACGCGATCCTCGTCCCGCGCCTGTGAGTCACGCCGCCGCGGGAAGCGGCCGCGCCGCCGTGTCCGCCTCGAGGGTGAGCGCGCCGGCGAGCAGCGCCCGAAAGGTCTCCGACTCGAGCAGCTGCCGCCGCCTGCCGGAGGGGGCGTTCTCGGCGCCCGCGAGCCCCACCTCGGCGAAGACGCGGGCGGCCGCCGCGGGCCAGGACGCCGGGCCCTCCCGCCAGTGCTCGGCGAGCCGCGCCCGCAGCTCTTCGTAGCCGGCCGGGGTCTCGAACAGGCGCCGCACGACGAGCTGAGGCGCGACCGTGCCGTTCCAGCGGTTCTCCTTCAGCCGGCAGGCGAGGTCGAAGAGCGCTCCCGTGCGCAGCCGGTCGAGCTGGGCGCCGAGCCCGAACGCGATCGCGGCGCCCGCGTCCCGGCCCTGCTGGCGGACGCGGAAGCGCACGTGCCTTCCCTCCCCCACCGTGGTCGGGTCGAGCGCGCGCACGCCGGGGACGAGCAGCGTCACCTCCGGGTTGCCGAGCCCGAAGGGGGCGAGCCGGTCGAGCTCCTGGGCGAGCTGGAGCGTCAGGTCCTCGGCGGAGACGACGGCGTCCACGACCGTCACCGGGCGCAGGTCGTCCTCGGCGAGCACCGCGTCCGCGTGCGCCGCGAACGCCTCGGCGAACGCCTCCACCCGCTCCGGGTCGATGGAGAGGCCGGCCGCCGCGCGGTGCCCGCCGAAGCGCGCCAGGTGCTCGGAGCAGGCGGCGAGCGCGGCGTGCAGGTCGAAGCTGGCGACCGAGCGGCCCGACCCCTTCCACCCCTCCTGGGAGCCGGCGATCAGCACCACCGGCCGGTGGACGCGCTCGACGAGCCGGGAGGCGACGATCCCGATCACCCCCTCGTGCCAGTCCTCGCGCGCGAGCACGTACCCGCGGCGCCGCCGGGCGCGCTCGGGAAGAGCGTCCACGAGCGCGAGCGCCTCGCGCAGGATCCGCTCCTCGACCGCCTGCCGGTCGCGGTTCAGGAGCTCCAGCTCGCGCGCGAGCCGCTCCGCCTCGGCGTCGTCCTCGGCCAGGATCAGCTCCAGGGCGACGTCCGGACGGCAGAGGCGGCCGGCGGCGTTGATCCGCGGGGCGAGCCGGAAGGCGACGGCGCCCGCGTCCACCGCTGCCGGGTCGACGTGGGCGGCCCGCATCAGCGCCCGCAGCCCCGGCCGGCGGGTGCAGGCGAGCGCGCGCAGCCCGGCGGCCGCGAGCGCCCGGTTCTCGTCGAGGAGAGGAACGACGTCTGCGATCGTGGCGAGCGCGACCAGGTCGAGGTGGCGGGCGAGCGCGGGATGGCCGGGGCCGAGCAGCGCCTCCCCCAGCTTGTAGACGACGCCCGTCCCGCACAGCTCGGGGAAGGGGTAGGAGGAGGGCCGCGTGGCCACGACCGGGCAGGCGGGCAGGTCCGCGCCCGGACGGTGGTGGTCGGTGACGACGACGTCGAGCCCCCGCGCCCGCGCCTCGGCGACCTCCTCCACGGCGGTGATCCCGCAGTCCACGGTGACGACGAGGCCGACGCCCTCCTCGGCCAGGCGGGCGAGGGTGTCGCGGGAGACGCCGTAGCCCTCCTCGAAGCGGCTCGGCAGGTGCCAGCGGACGTCGGCGCCGAGCTCGCGCAGGAGGAGGACGGCGAGCGCGGCGGCGCAGATCCCGTCCGCGTCGTAGTCGCCGTGCACGCAGATGCGCGTGCCGGCGGCGGCCGCCGAGCGGATGCGTTCGACCGCCGCGGCCATGTCCCCGAGCAGGAAGGGGTCGTGCCCGGGAAGCTCGCGGGCGAGGAAGCGCCGGGCGGCGTCGGGATCCGCGTAGCCGCGCCGCGCGAGCACGGCGGCGGTCACCTCGCTCAGCTCGAGCTCACGGGCGAGCCGCCAGGCGGCGCGCGGGTCGAGCGGCGCGATCGTCCACGTGCCCGTCACGCCGGGTGACGGTAGGGAGGGCGTCGGACGGCCCCCGCCCCCGGCGGTGGAGTTCGGCCCCGGCGCCCGCCCGGAGGCGCCGACCGCTCGCGACTGGCCCCCGGGGGCCTCAGCGGCCGCGGCCGCGCAGCGAGTCGAGGACGACCTTCACCCAGAGCAGGACGAGGCCGACCGTGGCGCCGACGACGAGCACGGCGATCGGCGCGAAGAGCGCCATCTGCTCGAGCGAGTACCTGGTGACGGCGGCGCCGACGAGCCAGATGACGAGCACGACGACGACCATGACGGCCCAGATGAGCGGCTGGCGCACAAGCGCAGCCTAGACAAGGGCGGCGCGGGTTCCGGAGGGCGCCTCGGTACCCTGAGAGGCGTGGTCGCGGCGAACTACCGTTCGGGCGACGACTTCGTCGTCGAGTACTTGGGTCACCGGTTCGAGTTCAACGCGGAGGACTTCGAGGAGCGCGTCACCGCGGCCGCCGTCCGGCTCGGCCTGATCGGCTCCAACGACTTGGACGCGGACGAGGCGGCCGACCTTGTCGAGCTCGTCGCCGACGGGCGCATCCTGGAGCCGCGGAGCGGGCTCGGCCTCTACCTCGTGCGCCACTGGGAGCGGCTCGCGCTCGTGGACGGGGAGTCGCTCGTCTACTGGCTGCGCAAGCTCGTCTTCCGCGGCGCCTGGCTCGACCACCGGGTCAAGGAGGGGCTGCTGGACGTCACCTGGCTCGAGGAGAACGGCGACTTCGCGTACGCGGAGCCGGAGGGGGGACGGGCCCTGCTAGAGCTCGCCCCCGTCCCCTCCTGGCACGAGCACCAGTACCGCGCCTAGCGTGGCGGAGCCCCCCGTCACCGCCGCCGAGCTCGAGGAGGTCGTCCCCGGGATCCTCCACTGGCGCGTCTCCAACCCGCTCATCGGCGGCGAGTGGAGCTCCTCGCACGCCGTGCGCGGACCGGAGGGGACCGTGCTCATCGATCCCGTCCCGCTCGCCGCCGGGCCTCTCGCCCAGCTCGCCCCGGTCGCCGCGATCGTGCTCACCGCCGCCTGCCACCAGCGCGCCGCCTGGCGCTACCGGCGCGAGCTCGGGGCGCCCGTCTGGCTTCCCCGCGGCTCCCGGGAGACCGAGGAGGAGCCGGACGAGCGCTACGGGGAGGGAGACCTCCTGCCGGGCGGGCTGCGCGCCCTGCGGACGCCGGGGCCGGAGCGGCCCCACTACTCGCTGCTGCTCGCGGGCGAGCCGGCCGTCCTCTTCTCGCCCGACCTCGTCATGCGCACGCGCGCGGGCGAGCTCGTGTTCGTCCCCGGCGAGTACCACGAGGACCCCGAGGAGACGCGCCGCAGCGTCGAGCGCTGCGCGGCGCTCGCCTTCGACGTCCTCTGCCTCGCCCACGGCCCGCCCCTGCGCAACGGGCCGGCCGCGCTGCGCGACCTGCTCGCCCGGACCGCGTAGGCGGGCGGCGCGCCCGCCGACGCCTCAGGGGCCGGCGGAGAAGCCGAACGGGCGCTCCGGGTCGGGGGCGGAGAGCTCGATCGCGCGCACGGCGCCGACGGGGACGACGACGCGCCGCGGCTCCTCCCCCTCCTCGCGGAAGGGCGTGAACGAGAGGAAGCCGAAGCCCGGCTCGGCGGAGGCGGAGGCGAGCAGGTAGCGGGAGCCGTCCACGAGCTCCAGCCGCACCTCCGCCTGCTCGAGGCCGTGCTCCCGGGCGAACGCCTCCACCATGCGGGTGAGGCGGGCGACGAGCTCCTCGAGCGGGCCCGCCGCCCCCGGCGTCCAGATGGGGTGCGCGGTCAGAAGAGCCCCTCCGCCTGCGCTGCGGCGCCGATGTGCTCGCGTCCGAGCGCGGTCAGCACCCGTCCGCGCGGCGTCCGCTGCAGGAACCCGAGCTGGAGCAGGTACGGCTCGTACACGTCCTCGATCGTGTCCGGCTCCTCCCCCAGGGAGACGGCGAGCGTGGAGAGCCCCACCGGCCCCCCTCCGAACTTGTGCGCGATCGCCGCGAGCAGCTCCCGGTCGGCGCGCTCGAGGCCGGCCTCGTCCACCTCGAGCAGGGCGAGCGCCTCTTGGGCGACGGGGAGGGTGACCGCGCCCGCGTGGCGCACCTCGGCCACGTCGCGGACGCGGCGCAGGATCCGGTTCGCCACGCGCGGCGTGCCCCGCGAGCGGGCGGCGATCTCGGCCGCGGCCTGCGCCTCGATCTCCACCCCCAGGATGCGCGCGGAGCGGCGGACGATCGAGGCGAGCTCCTCGGGCTCGTAGTAGCCGAGCCGGAAGGTCATGCCGAAGCGGTCGCGGAGCGGCGTGGTGAGGAGGCCGGTGCGCGTGGTGGCGCCGACGAGCGTGAACGGCGGCAGGTCGAGGGTGAGCGTGCGCGCGCCCGCCCCCTGCCCGACCACGATGTCCAGGCGGAAGTCCTCGAGCGCCGGGTACAGGATCTCCTCGATCGCCCTGTTCAGCCGGTGGATCTCGTCCACGAAGAGCACGTCCCGCGGCTCGAGGCCGGTGAGGATCGCCGCCATGTCGCCCTTGCGCTCGAGCGCCGGGCCGGCGACGGTGCGGAGGCCGACGCCGAGCTCCTCCCGGATAATCGCCGCCAGGGTCGTCTTCCCCAGGCCGGGCGGGCCGACGAGGAGCACGTGGTCGAGCGCCTCTCCTCGCGCGCGGGCGGCGTCGAGCGCGATCTGGAGCTGCTCCTTCACGCGCGCCTGGCCGACGAACTCGTCCAAGCGGCGCGGCCGGAGCGAGCGCTCGACCTCCTCCTCGCCCTCCGCGAGCGCGGGGGCAAGCACGCGCGCGCGGGCCTGCGCCCCCGCGGCGCTCACGCCGCCCTCCGCAGCGCCTCGCGCACGCGCTCCTCGGGCGGCAGCCCGGGATCGACGCCCGCGAGCGCCCGCTCCGCCTCCAGGGGCGACCAGCCGAGCTCGACGAGCGCCTCACGCGCCATGAGGTCGGGCGAGGCGAGGTCGCGCGCGCCCGTCTCGCCCTCCTCCGCGAGCGACTCCTTGAGCTCGAGCACGATCCGCTCGGCGGTCTTGCGGCCGATCCCGGGGATCGCCTGGAAGCGCGCGGCGTCCCCGGCCGCGATCGCCCGCCGGAGCTCCGCCGGGGGCGCGCTCGAGACGACCGCGAGCGCGACCTTGGGCCCGACGCCGCTCACGGCGAGCAGGCGCAGGAAGAGCGCCCGCTCGGCGCCGTCCGCGAACCCGTACAGCTGGAGGGCGTCCTCGCGCACGTGCAGGTACGTCTCCAGGACGACCTCCCCGGCGCCTTCTGATCGCCGCCGCGCGCGCGGGGTCGCCGCCACCAGGTAGCCGACGCCGCCCACGTCCAGGACGAGCCCCTCCGGCGTCTCGCCCGCCGGCCTCCCGCGCAGCCGCCAGATCACCGCCCGACCTCGACCGGCGGGGAGGCGAGGAGCGGGGAGCTCAAGGCGTGGCAGATGGCGACCGCGAGCGCGTCCGCCTCGTGCGAGGAGCCGGGCTCCGCGTCCAGGCCGAGGATCAGCCGCACCATCCGCTGCACCTGCCCCTTCTCCGCCCGCCCGTACCCGCACACGGCCTGCTTCACCCGCGCGGGCGCGTACTCGGCGCAGGCGACGCCGGCCCCGGCGGCGGCGACGAGCACCGCCCCCCGCGCCTGGCCGACGGAGAGCGCGGTGCGGGCGTCCGCGCCAACGTACGACTCCTCGAGCGCGACCGCGTCCGGGGCGTGCGCCGCGATCAGCTCCCGCACGCCGTCGAAGATCGCGAGCAGCCGCTCCGCCGGGCGAGCGCTCGCCGCCGTCCGCCAGCAGCCGAACGGGCCGGCGCGCAGGCGCCCGCCGCGCCCGTGGACGATCCCGTACCCGCATGCGGCCGTGCCCGGGTCGATGCCGAGAACCTTCACGTAAAGAAGGTATTCGGGGTCCCGGACGTTCCTCTTTCCCGCCGCTACCGTCGGCGCCCGAGACCCGACGCGAAGGAGGAGCTGCCATGCGTACGCGCATCCGGATCCCGTCCCCCTCCTCGGCCCTCGCCGCGGCCGCCCTCTTCGTGGCCCTCGGCGGCAGCGCCCTCGCCGCCGCGGAGCAGCTCCCGCGCGGGAGCGTCGGCACCGCGCAGCTGAAGCGGGGCGCGGTCACGAGCGAGAAGATCAAGGACGGCGCCATCCTCTCCCGCGACGTGCGGAACGGCTCCCTGCTCCGCGCCGACTTCCGCGCCGGGCAGCTCCCCGCGGGGCCGCCCGGCCCTGCGGGCCCGCAGGGCCCGCCCGGTTTGAGCGGGCTGCAGGTCGTGGTCGCGGAGACGGCGACGAGCTCGGCGAGCCCGAAGACGATCACGGCCGTCTGCCCCGCCGGCAAGCGGGCGATCGCCGGCGGCATCGAGGTCGGCGGCGCCGGCCGGAGCCGGGTGACGGTCACGGAGAGCCACCCGACCGGGGACACGTCCTGGGAGGCGGAGGCCTTCGAGGCCGTGGCGACGGCCGCGGCCTGGAAGCTCGTCGTGCACGCGGTCTGCGCGGCCGTGGCCGCGTGAGCGCGGCGCTCAGACGGCCGCGAGGCGCTCGCGGAAGAAGCGGGTGATCGCCTCGTAGCAGCGCACCCGGTTCCCGAGCTTGAGCACGTCGTGGCCCTCGTCCTCGAAGACGAGGTACTCGACCTGCTTGCCGAGCGCGCGCAGCTCCTCCACGAGGTCGCGCGACTCCTGCTCGACGACGCGCGGGTCGTTGCGCCCCTGGATGACGAGCAGCGGGCAGGCGATGTCCCGCACGTACGTGCGCGGCGAGCGCTCCACGAGCAGGTCGCGGTCGCGCTCCGGGTCGCCCACGGCGAGCGCGAAGTACGGCTTCCAGGTCGGCGGGATCCGCTCCAGGAAGGTGAGGAGGTCGTAGGGGCCGAACATGTCCACGGCCGCGCGCCAGAGGTCGGGGTGGCGCCCGGCGAGCAGGAGCGCCATGTACCCGCCGTAGGAGCGGCCGACGACGCCCGCGCGGGAGACGTCCACCCGCCCGTCTCGGGGCAGCACCTCGGTCATCGCGTGCACGTGGTCGAGCCGGTCGGCGCCGCCCCAGTCGCGGTCGACCCGCTTCGCGTACGCGAGCCCGTACCCGGTCGAGCCGCGGACGTTGGGGACGAAGACGGCGAACCCTTCGAGCGTCAGGATCTGGATGAGCGGCATCGAGAACCAGGCGAAGTTCGGCCGCTCCTGGCTCTGCGGGCCGCCGTGCACGTAGTAGACGAGCGGCCTCGGCCCCTCGAAGCCGAGCTCGGGCGAGGGCAGGTAGAGGCGGGCGGAGACGCGCAGGCCGTCGTGCGACGTGAAGGACGCGTCCTCGCCCTCGGCGAGCAGCGCCCGCGGCACCCCGAGGACGCGCTCCCTCGTCAGGCGCGTTCTCCGTGTTCCGCCCTCGCCATCCGGCTCCAGCACGTAGAGCTGCGTGGGCTCGGTCGCGCCGCAGAAGGAGAGGGCGAAGCGGCCGCTCCCGCGCTCGTAGTCGAGGCCGTGGAGCGTGCCGGCCGCGAGCTCCCCCTCCCCGACGAGCAGGCGCCGCGCGCGCAGGCGCCGCCCCGGCTCGTCCAGCTCGGCCTCGTACGCCCACGCGCAGCCGTCGATGTTGTACAGGAGCGCGTACCGGTCGCCCTCCAGGTGCCGGAGCGCCTCCAGCTCCCCCTCCCCCGCGTGGCGGAGGCCCTCGACCGCGACCGGCTCGACCTCCCCGCCCGCGAGCGGCAGGTACCCGGGCGCGCCGGAGTCGTCGTGGAGCGCGGTCACGAGCAGCACCCCCTCCCCGCTCGCCGTCCCGTGGGGCGAGCGGAAGCCGGTGAGCGGCTCGTCCCGGCCCGGCTCGCGCTCCTCGAGCAGGGTGCCGGCGAGCGGGCGCCGGCCCCCGTCCGGCCCCGCCTCGTACAGCACCACGTCCCCCATCGTGTACGCGTCCGCGAGCACGACGCGCGCATGGTCGGGCGTCCAGGCGGCGGGGTAGGCGCCGTAGGGGCTTTGCCCCAGCATCTCCACCGAGCGCGACGCGAGGTCGACGCGCAGCCCGTAGCGCATCGGCTCCTGGCGCGAGTCGGCGGCGACATAGGCCACGCCCGCGGCCTCGTCCACGTCGAGCAGGTAGGAGCGGCGGCCGCGGAACGCCGCGGGCGCGAACGGCTCCGGGAAGCCCCCCTCGAGCGGGACCGTGAAGGGCTCGTAGTTCTCGTCCCCGTCGCGGTCGATCATCACCAGCACGAGGCCGAGCGCGGGCAGGACGTGAAAGGGGCGGCCGCCGACGAGCTCCGGGTTCTGCAGGGCGAGCCGCGGCGGCAGGAGGGGCTCCGGGACGCCCCCGCCCGCGTCCATCGCGTACAGGCTCAGGTGCCCGGAGAGGTTGGAGAGGAAGAACAGGCGGCCGTCCCGGAGCTGCGGCTCCAGGAAGAGGCGCGCCGAGAGCAGCGACTCGATCCTGCGCGCGGTCAGGCCCGCCGGGCCGGAGGCAGCCACGGGCTAGGAGGCCACCGCTTCCAGCACGCGCTCGGGGATGTCGAAGTTGGCGTACACCTCCTGAACGTCCTCGGCCTCCTCGAGCGCCTCCACGAGCCGCATCACCTTGCGAGCGGTCGCCTCGTCCTCGATCTGCACGGTCGTCTTGGGCACCATCGCGAGCTCGGCCGACTCCACCTCGAACCCCGCCCCCTCCACCGCCGCGCGCACGGCGGCGAGGGCCTCCGGGGCGCAGGTGACGAGGAAGCTCGAGCCGTCGAGGGTGACGTCGTCGGCGCCCGCCTCGGCCGCCACCGCGAGCAGCTCGTCCTCGTCGGCCCCCTCCGCCGCCACCGAGACGACGCCGCGCCGGTCGAACTGCCACGCGACGGCGCCGGTCGTGCCCAGGTTGCCGCCGAACTTGGAGAACAGGTGCCGCACCTCGGAGGCGGTTCGGTTGCGGTTGTCGGTCAGCGCCTCCACGAGGACGGCCACGCCCTCCGGCCCGTATCCCTCGTAGACGACCGTCTCGAAGCCCGACCCCTCCGCGCCTCCGCCCGCCCCCTTCGCGATCGCCCGCTCGATGTTCTCCTTGGGCATGGAGTAGGAGCGCGCCTTCTCGATCGCGTTCTGCAGGGCGAGGTTCGCGGCCGGGTCGGGGCCGCCCTCGCGCGCGGCGACGATGATCGCCCGGGAGAGCTTGGAGAAGAGCTGGCCGCGCTTGGCGTCCGTCGCCTTCTTCTTGTGCTTGATCTGCGCCCACTTGCTATGCCCGGCCACCGACCACCTCCCGCTCGCGGACCATCGCGAGGAAGCGCTCGTGCACGCGCGTGTCGTCCGTCAGCTCCGGGTGGAAGGCGGCGAGCAGGAAGCGCCCGTCGCGCACGAGCACGGGCTCTCCCGACAGCGCTCCGAGGACCTCCACGCCCGGGCCGAGCTCGCGCACGCGGGGGGCGCGGATGAAGACGCCGCGCAGCGGCCGCTCCTCCCCTTCGAGCTCCACGTCCGCCTCGAAGCTTCGCACCTGCCGCCCGTACGCGTTACGGTCGACCTCGAGATCGGCGAGGCCGAGGTGGGCGCGGTCGAGCACGATCATCCCGGCGCAGGTGCCGAGCACGGGGCCGGCGAAGCGGCGGATCGCCGCGTCCAGGCCGTAGGCGCGGGCGAGCCGCATGATCGTCGTCGACTCCCCGCCGGGGATGACGAGCCCGTCCAGGCCCTCCAGCTCGTGCGGCAGCCGCACCTCCCTCACCTCCGCCCCCAGACGGCGGAGCACCTCCGCGTGCTCGCGGAACGCGCCCTGCAGCGCGAGCACCCCGATGCGCGGCGCGGTGGCCATGGGGCGGCTACCAGCCGCGGACTTCGAGCCGCTCCGCCTCCGGCAGCGTGCTCGCGGAGATCCCCGCCATCGGCTCCCCTAGACCGGTCGAGACCTCGGCCAGGATCTTGGGGTCGTCGTAGTGGGTCGTCGCCTCCACGATCGCCTTCGCGCGCCGCTCCGGGTCGGCCGACTTGAAGATCCCGGAGCCGACGAAGACGCCGTCCGCGCCCAGCTGCATGCAGAGGGCGGCGTCCGCCGGCGTCGCGATCCCGCCGGCGGTGAAGGTGACCACGGGCAGGCGCCCGTTCTCCGCCACCCAGCGGACGAGCTCGTAGGGCGCGCGCAGCTCCTTCGCGGCAGCGTACAGCTCCTCCTCGCGCAGCGCCTGCAGGCGGCGGATGCCGCCGAAGACGGCGCGCATGTGCGTGACCGCGTTCACGATGTCCCCGGTCCCCGCCTCCCCCTTGGTGCGGATCATCGCCGCGCCTTCCGCGATCCGGCGCAGCGCCTCGCCCAGGTTCGTGCAGCCGCAGACGAAGGGGACGGTGAAGCGCCACTTGTCCACGTGGTGCTCGAGATCGGCGGGGGTGAGCACCTCCGACTCGTCGATGTAGTCGACCTCGAGCGCCTCCAGGATCTGCGCCTCCACGAAGTGCCCGATCCGGCACTTGGCCATGACGGGGATCGTCACCGCGTCCTGGATCTCCTTGATCTTCAGCGGGTCGGCCATGCGCGCTACCCCGCCGTCGCGGCGGATGTCCGCGGGCACGCGCTCCAGCGCCATCACCGCGCACGCGCCCGCCTCCTCGGCGATGCGCGCCTGCTCGGCGTCGACGACGTCCATGATGACGCCGCCCTTCAGCATCTCCGCGAGGCCCGTCTTGACGCGCAGCGTGCCGTACTCGGCCACGGGCGGAGTGTAGCCGCGGGGCCCGCCGAGGCCCGGCCGGGAGCGTGTCACACGCTTCCCCAGACGCTGTGGAAAGCGTGCACGCGCTTCGCCCAAATTGCGGACTTCCGGTGTGGAAATCACCGGGGAAACGTCGCGTCCGAGCGTGGGATCTGGCACGAATACGCGCCACCGGCGCGACTCCTCTCCCCGCAGGCGAGCCGTTCGCCTGGCCCCGAAGTTGCGCCGTGCGAGCAAGGGGCCCGCCCACCCGGGCCCCTTGTCCTGCAGGCGCCCTAGCTCGACCGGCCCGGCCCCGGCCGACCGGGGGCGCGCCCCCGGAGGCGAGCGCCGCGCCCGCCGGAGCGATCGCCCAGGGCCTCGCGCCCCG
>DATLYP010000080.1:0-3458 GCA_035574655.1 Gaiellaceae bacterium | reverse complement strand
GTCCGGGGCGGCGGCGAGCCGGAGCGGACGTCTGCGGCCGAGCGGCGGCCCCGCACGACCACCGCGACGGCGACGGCCGCGACGCGGCCGCCCGCGCCCGCCGTGGACGGGGAGGCGCTGAACGACCGCGGGTACCGGCTCATGCTGGCCGGCCGCTACCGGGAGGCGCTCCCCCTCCTCGAGCGGGCGGCGGCCGCCCTCCGCGGCTCAGGAAGTCTCGCCGAGGCGTACGCCCTCTACAACCTCGCCTTCACCCGCTTCCAGCTCGGCGCGTGCGCGGGCGTCCTCCCGCTGCTCGACCGCTCGCAGGCGATCCAGGGGCGTCGGAGGGAGATCGACGAGCTCCGCCGCGACTGGGCGGACCGCTGCGCCGCGGAGGAGGCGGACGAGGACCGCGGCCGGGGGAACGGCAGGGGGCGGGACGGGAAGAAGCGCGGCAAAGGCGGCGGCTAGCGGGGGCCGCCGAGCCGCGCGAGGATCTCCTCCGGCTCCGGGAAGCGCCCGGCCTGCCACTTGGAGAAGAGGAGCCGGCCGTCGGCGAGAACGTCGAACTGGCCCTTCTCGCCCGGCGTCGCGGAGGCGGGGATGCCGAGCCGCTCCTCGATCTCGGCCGCGAGACTCGCGGCCCGCCGGTCGTACCCGTGTCAGGTTGGGCAGTAGAGGATCTCGACCGCCACGCGCGGAAGGCTACCCGGACGCGCTCGTCTCCAGTGCCGGCCGTGGCTGTGTCCTTCGAGGTCGAGCAGGCCGGGCGCGAGAGCTGCGCCGCGCGCGTGCGGCTGGCGCTCGAGGCCCTCGCGCCCGTCGCGCAGATCGCGGTCGCCGAGCGGGCGGACGTCGCGAGCGTCCGCCCGGCCGCCGACGCCCTCGCTGGAGGACGTCGAGCGCGCCCTCTCGGCCGCCTCGGAGGACAGCGGCCGCGCCTATCGGCTGCGGCCGGGGTCCTGGCACGTCGCCGCGTGAGCCGTCCGAGTCGCCCCGGTGCAATGACCGGCGTTCCGCCGACGTCCATACCGGGTACGAGCCGCGGCTGGAAGGAGTCCCCCACGAGACGGGAGAGGAGACAGAGATGGCAGACGACGGCGGCAAGGTCGTGATCAACCTCGCGACCGGGCTGGAGGACCCGGAGCGCGTCACGATCGCATTCCTCGTCGCGGGCGCGGCGCTCGACGCCGGCAAGCAGGTCGCCTTCTTCCTGACCAAGGAGGCCGTCCGCCTGGCGCTTCCCGGGCACGCGGTGGGCGAGGCCTGCACCGGCTGCCCCCCGCTCGAGCGGCTGTTCCAGCAGGTCGCCGAGAAAGGCGGGGAGCTGCTCGTCTGCCCCATCTGCCTCAACGCGCGAGGGCTCGAAGGCGCGGAGCTCGTGGCGAACGCGCGGATCGCCGGCGCGACGCCGCTGTGGGAGTGGATCGGCGCGGGCGCTACCGTCTTCAGCTACTGACGAGCGAGGAGGGCGCATGGGCATCGACCTCGAACTCGACGTCGGGCTGCTGAAGTCCGAGATCCGCAAGACGTACGCGGCGGTCTCGCAGGAGCCCGAGAAGGACTTCTTCTTCCCGACCGGGCGGGCGTGGGCGGAGGACCTGGACTACCCGGAGGAGCTGGCGCGCGTGCCGGAGAGCGTCGTCTCCTCGTTCGCAGGCGTCGCCAACCCGTTCTCGCTCGGCCGGCTCGAGCCGGGCGAGCGCGTGCTCGACCTCGGCTCGGGCGCGGGCACCGACTCGCTCGTGGCCGCGCTCATGGTCGGCCCGGAGGGGTCGGTGACGGGGATCGACATGACGCCCGAGATGATCGAGAAGGCCCGCGCGGGCGCCGCAGAGCTCGGGCTCGACAACGTCGCCTTCGTCGAGGGCGAGGCGGAGCAGCTGCCGTTCCCCGACGAGAGCTTCGACGTGGTCATCTCGAACGGCGTCATCGACCTCGTCCCGGACAAGGACGCCGTCTTCGCCGAGCTCTACCGCGTGCTCGTGCCCGGCGGCCGCATCCAGGTCGCCGACGTCACCATCCAGCGGCCGGTCTCGGAGGAGGGCCGCCGCAACATCGACCTCTGGACCGGCTGAATCGCCGGGGCTCTGCTGGACGCAGAGTACGGCGCGATGCTTCGCAAGCACGGGTTCGAGCGGATCGAGCACGGGAACCTCGTCAACACCTACCTGCGCTCGAAGTTCGAGGACACGCGGCGGAAGGCGCTCAAGTACGGGGCGCAGGGCGCGACCGTGAAGGCCTTCAAGCCCGGGTAGGAGAGGCGGTCGCGCGCGGCGGCCGGCGTGCCCCTCAGGGGAGGGCCCGGAACCGGCGGACGAGGCAGTGGTCGCGAATCCGGCACGGCCCCGCGTGCGAGCGAAGGCGGCGCGCGACGCTGCGAGGCATGCGCGTGTGCTCCCGCAGGGCGACGTCCTCGATCAGGTCGGCGCCGGTCGGGTAGTGCACGTAGATCGGGAAGCGCTCCTCGTGCTCCAGCACGAGCAGTCCGTCGTCGGCCAGGGCGTCGAGGCCGGCCGCGGCCGGGAGGGCGCGCGCGAAGAAGGCGTCGTTGTCGAGCTCCCCGACCACCTCGCCGCCGATCTCCACCTGCTCGGGCGGCGGGACCGAGAGCAGGTCCACGACGAGCCCTGCGGGGGCGAGGGAGCGCAGGAGCCTGCGTAGGACGTCCACGACGCCCTCGGGCTCGAGTCATCAGAGAGACCAGGAGAAGAAGAGAAGGTCGACGCTCTGCGGGGGAACCTCGATCTCCTCGGCCCGGGCGACCTCGAACTGGACCTTCGCGCGCAGCTCGTCCGGGCATTCGGCGCGAGCCTTCGCGATCGCCTCCTCGCTCGGATCGAAGGCGAGCACGGAGGCCGCGACCGGCGCAACCCCCCACGTCAGCCGCCCCTCGCCGCTCCCGACCTCGAGCACGCGCCGGCCTCGGAAGTCGGCCGCGCGCAGCAGCGCGGCGAGGTGGGCGCCCTCCGGGTCCAGGCTGCGGGTCACGGCGCGGATGCTGACACACGGCTGCTCGCGCCGGGGCGCGCCGCCTACAGGTCGAGCCGTGGGCGGTGGCGCTCGACGATCGCGGCGCAGTCCACGCCGGGAGGGAGCGTGCCGTAGGCGCGGCCGCCCTCGCCGCCGAGCCGGCTGGCGCAGAAGGCGTCCGCGACCTCCGGCGGCGCATGGCGCACGAGCAG
The DNA here is from genome assembly GCA_035574655.1 of Gaiellaceae bacterium. Lineage (GTDB taxonomy): Bacteria > Actinomycetota > Thermoleophilia > Gaiellales > Gaiellaceae > GMQP-bins7. The sequence continues at coordinate 291 of DATLYP010000080.1, read as the reverse complement.
CGAGCCCTGCAGGCAGAGCGCGGCCAGCTCGACGATGCGCCGGGCGCGGTACTCCAGCTCCTCGCCGTCAGCGAGCTCCCGCCGGAGCCGGCGGGTGGCGGCGTCGAGGCGCGGGTCGGCTCCCGAGGCGAGCCCGATCTCGGCCAGCAGGGCCTCCACGCTCTCGGGCTCCTTCGCCGCCGCCCGCAGCAGGTCGAGCGCGTTGACGCTGCCCGCGCCCTCCCAGAGCGAGTTGAGCGGGCTCTCGCGGTAGAGGCGGGGGAGCGGCGACTCCTCGACGTAGCCGTTCCC
>DATLYP010000079.1:0-8566 GCA_035574655.1 Gaiellaceae bacterium | reverse complement strand
CGACCCCGCCTTCGACCCGGCCCGGGCCGCTGCGGCCCTCCTCGACGCGGCGGCCGCCGAGGCGGAGGCGGCGAAGGAGCGCGAGCAGGCCGCGCTCGACGGCCTCGACCTTCCCCCCCGCGAGGCGGAGCAGCGCCTGCGGCGCGCGGCCCGCGGTGCGGAGCGGGACGAGCTCCTCGCCGGGCTCGAGGCGCTCGAGACCTGGTACCGGGACCTGGTCGTCGTGGAGGCGGGCGCGGAGGCGGCGGCGGTCTACGCCGACCGGCTCGCCGAGCTGCGCGAGGACGCCGCCCTCGGCCTGGGCGAGGGCGCGATCGCCGCGGCGGAGGCGGTGCGCGAGACCTGGCGCGCCCTCGAGGAGCTCAACCTGAACGCCTCGCTCGCGCTGGAGGCGCTCTTCGTCCGCCTGCGGCGGGAGCTACGACCGGCCGCGCGCACGGCAAGCTGAGGCGCCGAGCGCCCGCTCGATCCACGCGGCCGCCAGGCTCCAGGCGGCGTGGGCGGGGTCGATCACGTCGAAGTGGTCGGCGCGCGGGAGGAGCTCGAGCTCGACGACGTCCCCGGCCGCGCGCGCCGCTTCCGCGTACGCGGCGCTCATGCGCGCGGGGACGACGTCGTCCTGCTCGCCGTGCACGAGAAGCTGGCGCACACCGAGGGGCAGGGACGCGCGGGGGGACGCCTCCGCGTGTACGGCCGGCGCCCGCTCCGGCGGGCCGCCGAGGAAGGCGTCCACCGCCTCCGCGTCCAGCTCGCGCGCCTGCTCGAGGTCGGTCAGCGCGGCGAGCGCGACGACCGCCGCCACGTCGCTCCGGCCGCGCGCCGCCGCGAGGGCGAGATGGCCGCCGGAGGAGTGCCCGACGAGCACGACGCGCCGCCCCGCGAGCTCGGGCTGGGAGGCGAGCGCGTCGAGCGCCGCGCGCACGTCCAGAACCGTTCCCGGCCAGCCGCCTCCCGGCTGCCCGACCCGCCGGAACTCCACGTTCCAGGCCGCGTACCCGCGGCGCGCGAGGTCGACGGCGAGCGGCGTCATGAGCGTCCGATCCCAGCGCGCGCGCCAGAACCCGCCGTGCACGAGCGCCACGACTCCCATCGGCGGCGACGCGGCGGGGAGATGGAGGTTGACGAGCTGCTCCGGGTCATCCCCGTAGCGCACGACGGGGGCGGGAGGCAGGCCGCCCACCGGCTAGCCGCCCTGGCTCCCGCCGGAGCCGCCGCGGGCCATCTACAGGTTCGGCGGCGTCGTCACGCCGAGGAACCGCGCCTGGCCGCGGCCGACGTTGCGGAACGAGTGGGGGACGTCCGCGCGGTAGTAGGCGCTGTCCCCCGTCTCCAGCACGACCCTCTCGTCCTCGACGACGAGCTCGAGCCGTCCGGCGAGGACGTGCACGAACTCCTCGCCCTCGTGCCGGGCCGGATCGGTCATGCCGCCGCCCCGCTCGTACACGTTGATGACCGGCATCATCCGGTGCCGCCCGTCGTGCGTCAGCATCTGGATCGAGATCCCCTCGTCCACCAGCCGCACCGACCTCCGCTCCCCGGCCCGCACCACCTGCACGGGCGACGTGTCCGGCTCTTGGACGAGGTCGGCCACGCTGATCCCGAACCAGCGCACGAGCCGCATCAAGCGGCTGATCGTGATGTCGCTCTGGCCGTTCTCGACCATGGAGAGGAAGGAGGCCGAGATCCCAGTCCCTTCGGACACGTCTCCGAGGGAGAGGTTGCGCGACTGGCGAAGCCTGCGCAGCCGCGGCCCGAGCTGGCTTACCGTCTCCTCGCGCCCGTCGTCCTGCAGATCGACGGCGTCCGCCGTCTCCGTCATCCGTCCGCCACCTCCACTTCCCGTTCCACGCACCGGCGGAGGATGAGGACCTCGGCCGCGTGCGCTGCGATCAGCTGGTACCACCGGTCGTTCTCCATCGTTGCAGGGCGCCAGGCGGAGAGGACGAGGAGGCAGTGCGCCGGGTCGAGCCCCACGTCCTTGCCCGGCACCGCCCGCGCGGCGATGCGGCGCTCGAGGCGCGCCGGGTCCCGCCCCACCTCGTAGTCGACGCCGAGCGTCGGCTCGTGCGGCACGAGGCGCACGAACGTCTCGCTCCCGTCGAGGAGCGAGCGCCCGCGCACCAGGCCATCGCCCGCCTCGACGGCGCCCCAGCAGCCGAGCGCCCACTCGCCGAGCCGGCTGTCGTCCGCGAGGAAGGAGAACGCGACGCGCGCGGGGGCGGCGCAGCGCGCCGCGGCCGAGTGGACGAGTTCGCTGTCCATGGGGTCGGGCGGCGCCCAGGGACGCGGGGCGCGTCCCTGGGCGCCGTGCGAGCTACTTCTTCACGCGGATCTGCCGCAGGACCACCTGGCGGCCGTCGCGGTACGTGAACACGTTGAACACGGCCGCCCGCAGATCGCCGTTGCGGTCGAAGCCGGCCGGCCCGCCGACTCCCTCGTAGTTGATGTCCTTGCCCGCGCGGAGCGCCTTGATCGCGTCCGCGAGCTCCAGGAAGGTGTACGCGCGGCCGGGCGCGGACGACACCTTCGGGATCTCCTTGACGATGTCCGAGCCGCGGCTCGAGTCGGCGGCGATCGCGGCCAGGATGCAGATTCATGGCGCCGTCGAAGTTGTTGAGCTCGAGCGTCTGCCGGTCCTTCGTTCCCGGCGAGGTCGTGTACAGGCGGTGGAACGCGTTCGCCGCCCGCGTGCCGGTCAGCGAGCCCGCGGAGGTGCCGCGGGCGCCCTCGAGCGCCTGCCGCGGGATGAAGTCGGGGATGGTGGCGGGCCAGCCGCCGGCGACGAAGAGCTTGTTGCCGCTGAAGCGCCCGGTGCGCAGGAGCGCGGCGGCCACCTTGTTGTAGTTGGCCGGGAAGTCGAGGATGACGTACCCGTCGGGGTTGCCGCGGACGATCTCGTCGGCCTCGGAGTTGTAGCTCGCGGCCGTCGGGTCGTAGAAGAGCGGGCCGCGGACGTTCATGCCGAGCCGCTCGAGGCGCGTCTTGAGGAGCGGCAGCAGGCCCGTACCGAAGGCGTCGTTGCGGCCGGCGAGCGACACCGTCTTGCCGGCGCCGAGCTCGTCCCTGATCACGCGCGCCAGGATCGGGGCCTGCAGCACGTCCGACGGCATGAGCCTGAAGTAGTAGCCGTCGTCGTCGAGGGTGGTCAGCGCCGGGCTCGAGTTGTTGGGGCCGATCTGCGGGACCCGGGCGGGGACAGTGGCCGCCTGCGCGATCGCGATGGAGCTGGCCGAGGTCAGGGCCCCCAGGATGCAGTCCGCTCCCTTGGCGATGAGCTTGCGGGCCGCGTTGACGCCGCCCTCCGGCGTCGTCCCGTCGTCCGCGTACTCGATCTGCAGCTTGACGTCGCGGACGCCCGCCTGGCGCAGGGCCCGGTTCGCCTGCTGCACCGCGAGGCCAGCCGCCTTCGCGTACGCCGGCCCGAACACGGCGGACGCCCCCGTGAAGGGGACGACCACGCCGATCCGCAGCGTGAAGCCGCGCTGCTCCGCCGCCCCGCGCGCGCTCGTCGAGCCCGCGACCGCCGCGAGGAGTGCCGTCAAGGCGACGGCCGCGGCCCCTCTGACCACGTTTCTACGCATGGAATGTCCTCCTGTGTCTGCTCGCCCGTGGTGAGCACCGCTCGCTCACGCCGCCGACCGTACAACATGTTGAAACGAACTTCAATATCTCGCAGCCAACGCGCTGGTAGGCTCGCGCGCGCCGTGGACTACGAAGCGCCGACCTTCGACCCGCCCCACCGCGTGCTCGTGCTGGTCGCCGCCACCGACGGCTGGTACGGGGCGGACGCGGCCGAGCGCGGGCGCGCGCTCGCCGAGTTCGCCGCCATGCTCACGGAGTTCGAGGGCGAGGGCGCCCGGCTCGTCGCCTCCTTCGACGACGATCTGTTTCTCACGGGGCAGCCGGCGCCGATGCCGTACACGATCTTCTGCCTATATGACGTCGGCGAGCTCGGGCCGGTCGTCCGGCTCGTCCACCGGCTGCGCTCCTCGCCGCTGTCGCGCTACCTTCGGCTGGAGGCGCGCGTTGGGCGGCGGCTGTTCGTGCTCGAGCGCTGAGCTATTCGCCGGCCGCCGGCCGGCCGCCGAGGTAGAGGTCGACGACCTTGGGGTCGTGGAGGAGGTCGCGCCCGGGGCCCTCGAAGCGGTTCTGGCCGAGATCGAGCACGTACCCGCGGTGCGAGATCGCGAGCGCCCGGCGGGCGTTCTGCTCCACCATGAGCACGGCGATGCCGCGGGCGTTGACGGCCATGATCTTCTCGAACATGACGTCCATGGCGACCGGCGACAGCCCGGCCGAGGGCTCGTCGAGGAGGAGGACGTCCGGGCCGGCGACGAGCGCCCGGGCGAGGGCGAGCATCTGCCGCTCGCCGCCGGAGAGCGCCCCCGCCGCCTGCCGCCGCCGCTCGGCGAGACGGGGAAAGAGCTCGTACATCTCCTCGAGCGCGTGGCCGTCGCGGCCGCGGGCGGCGAGCGCCCCGAGCGCCAGGTTCTCCTCGACCGACAGGGAGGGGAACACGTTGTCGCGCTGGGCGACGTAGCCGACGCCGCGCGCGACGATCGCGTGCGGCTTGAGGCCCGTCACGTCCTCGCCGCGCAGGAGCACCGAGCCCCGCCAGGGCCGGAGCAGGCCGACGACGACCTTGACGAGCGTGGACTTCCCGGCCCCGTTCGGCCCCACCACGGTCACCATCTCGCCCTCGGCGACCCGGAGGTCGACGCCGTTCAGGATGGGGACGTCCGGGAAGTACCCCGCCTCCACGGCGCCGACCCGGAGGACGTCGGCGCTCTCAGGCATCGGAGGCGTGCGCGCCGCCCGCGCCCAGGTAGGCCTCGACCACACGGGGATCCCGCCGGACCTCGGCGGGCGGGCCGCTCGTGACGACCCGTCCCTCCGCCATCACCACGACCGCGTCCGAGTGCTCCATCACCACCTCCATGTCGTGCTCTACGAGCAGGATCGTCACGCCGCGCTCGGCGCGCAGCGCCTGCACGTGCTCGAGCAGGGCCCGGGCGAGCGTCCGGTTGACGCCGGCCAGAGGCTCGTCGAGCAGGAGCAGCCGGGGGTCGAGCATGAGCGCGCGCGCGAGCTCGAGCAGCTTGCGCTGGCCGCCGGAGAGCGTGCCCGCGTAGTCGTTCGCGCGCGCGGCGAGCCCGAACACCTCGAGCAGCTCGAGCGCGCGGGCGCGCGCGCTCCGTTCGGCGCCCCGCCACAACGGCCGGAGCGGAGCGAGCAGCAGCCGCTCGCCGGGGTTTCCGGGCGCCGCCAGCAGCATGTTGTCGAGCACGGACATGACCGCCAGCGCCTTCGTGAGCTGGAAGGTGCGGACGAGCCCGCGCCGCGCGATCGCGTGCGGGGCGCGGCCGGCGATCGACTCGCCCGCGAAGCGGACGTCGCCGCCGTCGCCGCGGAGGAAGCCCGTGATCACGTTGAAGAGCGTGGACTTGCCGGCGCCGTTGGGGCCGATGAGGGCGGTGATCGACCCGGGCGCGACGGAGAACGTGGCCTCGTTCACGGCCACCACCCCCGCGAACCGCTTGGTCACGCCCTCGACGGCGAGGAGGGGCGCCGCCGGGCCCGGTGCGGCGTCAGCGTGCACGGAGCGTCAGCTCCTGTCGCTTGCCGAGCAGGCCCTGCGGCCGGAAGACGACGAGCAGCATGAGGACGAGCCCGACGATCATGAAGCGCAGCGCCGCGATGCGCGCGTCCGAGAGCGGCAGCTCCAGGTAGCGCGTGGCCTCGAGCACGAAGACGAAGAGCGCGGAGGCGAGCGCGACGCCGAGGTAGCTGCCGAGGCCGCCGAGGATGACGATGACGAGCCCGTACGCGGTGACGACGGGCTCGAAGTTCGTCGGCGCGAGGATGGTGATGTTCAGGGCCAGCATGTAGCCGGCGACCGCTGCGAGGGAGGCGGCGAGGGAGAGCGACTGCAGCTTGTAGGCGAACGTGTTCTTGCCGAGCGCGCGAGCGGCGTCCTCGTCCTCGCGGATGGCGCGCAGCACGCGGCCCCACGGCGAGCGCACGAGCAGCACGACGAGGATCGTGAGCGCCGCGAGCAGGACGAGGTTGACGAGCAGCAGGGAGAGGAGGAAGCGCGGCTCGATGCCGACGCGGGCGAGCTGGCCGTCGATCCAGGAGGAGAGCCGCTGCCAGCTCGAGGTGTAGCCGAAGAGCCCGAGGTTGCCGCCCGTGAGGCCGTCCCAGGTGTCCGCGACGTAGCGCACGATCTCGCTGAAGGCGAGCGTCGAGATCGCGAAGTAGTCGGCGCGGAGCCGCAGCGAGGGGAGCCCGACGAGAAGCGCGGCGGCGACGGCGGCGGCGAGGCCGAGCACGAGGGCGAGCCAGAAGGAGACGCCGGAGCGGACGACGAGGATGCCCATCGCGTAGGAGCCGACGGCCATGAACCCGGCTTGGCCGAAGTTGAAGATGCCGGTGGTGCCGACGTTGAGCTGGAGGCCGAGCGCGAACACCGCGTAGGTCGTCGCCAGCACGCCGACGTTGATCCAGAAGTCGGCGTTGCCCAGGAAGTCCAGGGTGACGGCGAGGGGCTCCGTCACGCCTCCACCCCCCGAGCGCGGCCGAAGAGCCCCTGCGGGCGGACGAGCAGCGTCAGCACGAGGATGGCGAAGCCGACGGCGACCTTCATGGCCGGCTCGATGACGAGCGTCGCCCACTCCTGGGAGAGCCCGATCAGGAGGCCGCCGGCGAGCGCGCCGTAGGCGTTGCCGATGCCGCCCAGGACGACGGCGGCGAAGATGCTGAGGATCAGCCCGAAGCCGAGGTTCGGGTTCACCGTTCCGGCCGGGAGCGCGTAGAGGATGCCCGCGAGACCGGCGAGGCCCGCGCTCGCCGCCCACGTGATGAGCACCACGCGGTCGGTGTCGATGCCGGTCGTCTCGGCGAGTTGGATGTTGTCGGCGAGCGCCCGCGCTTGGCGGCCGAGCGACGTCGAGCGGAGGACGATCGCGACGGCGAGCATCGCCGCGAGGCCGACGAGGGTGACCGCGAGCTCCGTGCGGCCGATCCGCAGCTCGCCCACGGCGATCCCCGCGGTCACGTTCGCCCCGGCCGCCCGGTCCTCGGGGCCGGCGGCGAAGGCGATCGCGTTGCGGACGAAGAAGGCGAGCCCGACCGCCAGCAGGAGAAGCTGCAGCTCGCCCACCCGCTTGCGGCGGACGGGCCGCCAGAGCCCCACCTCGAGCGCAACCCCGAGCACGGCCGTCGCGAGCACCCCGAGCAGCGCGGCGAGCACGAGCGGCAGCCCGAGCGCGTTGCCGACGACGAGCACGTAGGCGCCGAAGGTGAGGAACTCGCCGTGGGCGAAGTTGACGAGCCGGAGCACGCCGAAGATCAGGGTCAAGCCGACCGCGCCGAGGGCGAAGTAGCTGCCCGCGACCACCCCGTTGATCGTCGCCTGGGCGAGGTCGCGCCAGCCCTCGAGCAGGCCGAGCGCGAGCGCGGCGGCCGCGATGGCGGCCCCCAGGGAAAGCAGGGGGCGCCGCCGGAAGGGCTCGGTGACCAGCGTCCAGGCTCCACGCGGCGGCGCCCCGACGAGCGGCGCGTCTGTCATGTCAGCGCCGATTCAATGTGCACGCCCGCGAGCTGTCAAGCGGCGGCTGTCGGCACGCGGAGGCGGACGCCTGCGCGACCCGTCTGCCGGGGCGCTGTCGCGGGGCCGGCGCCGATCTCCGGCCGGGCTGGGCTACACTCACCCGGCCCCGCCGACGTAGCTCAGCTGGTAGAGCACTTCACTCGTAATGAAGGGGTCCCCGGTTCGAGTCCGGGCGTCGGCTCTCCGGGATTTGCAGGGCTTTCCTCGTCCCATAGCCTGAGCTCGGTCGGCTGATCGGGTACGAATCGGGTACGCCGCTCCTCGCGCACGAGCTGGCGCGCGCGCCGGATCTGATCCTCCGCGGGCTCGTGGTCGACGCCGGCCGCCTCGTCGAAGAGGTGGGCGTATGTCGAGAGCGCCATCGTCGGGGGAATGGCCTGCGTGCCGGGCGATCTCGACGACGCTCGCGCCCTCGGCGATGAGGAGACGAAGGAGTGGCGCACGTCGTAGGATCGAACCCGGCGCCTCGAGACAGACCGCCTCACTGCGGGCGTGAAGACGCGGCGACGCCAATAGCGATACGCGCCATCGCTCTCGACGGCACCCTCGCGGCCCGGAAAGATGAGTGAATCGCGCCTCGGCTGTTCTTGGCCTCTGCCGCCGGGACCAACTACACCCGCCCCGGGTCGACCCACCGCTCGTCCTGAGGATCGGTGATGGTCCGGGGAGATTCGCGTGATCGTCTTCAGCGCTCGGCGGTCTGAGGCCGGCTCGTTACACTGCTGGCCAGACGAGCACCGACTTGCCGAGTGACGTCCCGTTGGCGAGCCGCTGCAGCGCGGTGGGGAGGTCTGGGGCAGGGAACACATGAGGTGCCCTGCCGCGGCTTCCACGCCAACTGGGCGTACCTGCTCTGCACGCTCATCGCCTACAACCTGCTCACCTGGCTGAAGCTGCTCGCCCTGCCCGCGAGCGAGCAGGGAAGCTACGCCAAGCGCCTTCGCTTCCGCTTCC
>DATLYP010000078.1:0-6473 GCA_035574655.1 Gaiellaceae bacterium | reverse complement strand
TTTCGCGGCATAGCCCCGACGATACCGCACCGGCCGGACAGCACGCTGTGACTACACAATCCAGGGGTGGCAAACCCGCGCAACCCACGCACCAAGCGGCATCACGGCCAGCCTCAAGCGTGACTACGCGGGGAACTTCGGTCTAAACCAGTCTTCCGTCAGAGTCAAGACCGGCGGGTGCTCTGACGTTCCGGACTTCGTTCAGCGGGTCGCGTCGCGACGCCCGTGTAGCGGTTCTCCGCCCGAAGCCCAGGTCGGCCATCGCGGCTCCTCCTCCCGTCGTTGCCTTGACAGCCGACGAGTCTGAGGACCGCCGTGGCCGGATGCGTCACTTGGGTCCGCGTCCCGCTACACCACGAGCCGCGACGCTACCTGCGGTTCCTCGAGGCGGAGCAGGCCGAGTTCCCGGTCTCGGCTGTCGGCCCGCGTGCTCGGCGTCTCCCGCTCGGGCTTCCACGCCTGGCGGCGCCGGCCGCCGTCTGAGCGGGTGCTCGCCGACGCCTGGCTCACCGAGCGGATCGGGAGATCCACGGGAGGAGCGGGGGAAGCTACGGCGCCCGGCGGATCCACCGCGAGCTGCAGCCGGCGACGGCGCCGATCGCGATCGCGGCGGCGACGCCGCCGATCGGGACATACCAGGGGACGATCGCCTGCCGGCCGCGGTTGGACGCGTAGCCGAGGATGAGCGACTCCGTGAGGAACTGTAGCGCGCCGCTCCGGCCTCGTCGATGTCCTCGTCGCGGCAAGCGAACCGCGACTCGGTCCGCGGCCACAAGAGGTCGTCTCACCATGCGGGAGCCATTTCGCTCAGGGTGGGCGCAAAGGTGGGCGCAAACCGGCCGCTGCGTTCACCCTCCGAAGAGGGAAGCCCCGCGTTCGCAGGGCTTTCTCTCAGAGCGGATGAGGGGACTCGAACCCCCGACCTTCTGCATGGCAAGCAGACGCTCTAGCCAACTGAGCTACATCCGCCAGCGGGGCGGATTATAGCCCGCGGTCCCGGGGCGTCTTCGCGCCGGCGGGCGAGGCTCCGGACGAGGCGCGGGAGGCGGCGTCGAGCGCCTCGTTGACGAGGCGGTCGGCGAGCTCGTTCTGCTCGCGGCGCACGGCGCGGTAGCTGACGCGGCCGATCGCGCGCGCAAGGCGCGCCGCCTCGCGGGAGAGCTCCTGCAGCGCCCGGTTCTTCACCCGGTACTCGCCGCGCATCTGCTTGACGAGGAGCTCCGAGTCGGAGACGACCTCGAGCTCGCGGACGCCCGCCTCCAGCGCGCGCCGGAGGCCGGCGAGGAGCGCCCGATACTCGGCGACGTTGTTCGTCGCCACCCCGATCGCCTCGGCGCGCGCGTCGAGGACGGTGCCGTCCTCCGCCTCGAGCACGTAGGCGGCCGCCGCCGGGCCGGGGTTGCCGCGCGCCCCGCCGTCCGTGTACAGGGTCGCCCTCACGCGTCGAGGAGCGGGTAGACGTCGTAGGCGGGCTCCTCGTAGGGATGCGCCGCCTTCAGCGCCGCCACCGCCTCCGCGAGGCGGTCGGCGGGCACGACCGTCTCCACGCGCAGCTCCGGCACCCGCTCCTCGCGGCCCCGCTCGCCGACCGCCGGGTCCGTCTCCTCGCCGCCGAGGAACGTCCCCGTGCCCGCCGCGTACCAGGAGCAGCGCTCGTAGGCGCCGATGCGCCCGCCGCCCGCCGTGAAGACCGCCTCCCGGGTCGCGTCGAGCGCCTCGGCGGGCACGAACCAGACGAGCTTCACGCGCTCGGGCACGGCCGCCGCGCGCCCGCGCTACTCGACGTCGATCTGGGCGCGCTGCAAGTGGCCCGAGTAGTCCACGTACACCGCCTTCCACTCGGTGAAGACGTCGAGCGCCGCCTGGCCGGCCTCGCGGTGGCCGTTGCCCGTCTCCTTGACGCCCCCGAAGGGGAGGTGCACCTCCGCCCCGATCGTGCCCGCGTTCACGTACGTGATCCCCGCCTCCAGGTCGCGGATGGCGCGGAACGCCTTGTTCACGTCGCGCGTGAAGATGGAGGAGGAGAGCCCGTAGCGGACGCCGTTCGCGACCCGGATCGCCTCCTCCAGGTCGTCCACCGGGATGAGCGCGGTCGTCGGGCCGAAGATCTCATCCTGGGCGATGCGCATGCCCGGCTCCACGTCGGCGAAGACGGTCGGCCGGTAGTAGCAGCCCTTCTCCAGGCCGTTCCCGGCCGCGATCTCGCCCCCGGTGAGGAGCGTCGCGCCCTCCGCGCGCCCGATCTCCGTGTAGGAGTGGATCTTCTCCAGCGCGGCCCGGTTGATGACGGGCCCCACGTCCGTGTCGTCCTCCCAGCCGGGGCCGAGGCGCAGGCGCTCCACGCGCTCGACCAAGCGCCGGCGCAACTCGTCGTAGACGCCGCGCTGAACGATCACCCGGCTCGCCGCCGTGCAGCGCTGGCCCGAGGTGCCGAACGCCGACCAGACGATGCCGTCCACCGCCAGGTCGAGGTCGGCGTCGTCGAGGACGACGATCGCGTTCTTGCCGCCCAGCTCGAGGTGGACGCGCTTCAGCCCGTCCGCCGCCGCGTGCAGCACCTGCACGCCGGTCTCCCGGGAGCCGGTGAGGGTGATGACCGGGACGTCCGGGTGCCGGACGAGGCGCTCCCCCACCTCGCGCCCCGACCCGTGCACGATGTTGACCACGCCCGGCGGCACGCCCGCCTCCGCGAGCAGCTCCACGAAGCGCTCGCCGAGCAGCGGCGTGTCGGTCGCCGGCTTGAACACGACCGTGTTCCCGCAGACGAGCGCGGGCGCGATCTTCCAGGAGGGGATGGCGATCGGGAAGTTCCAGGGGGTGATCGCGCCGACGACGCCGATCGGCATCCGCACGGACATGTTGAACTTGTCCCGCAGCTCGGAGGGCGTCGTCTGCCCGAAGAGCCGGCGCCCCTCGCCGCCCATGTAGTAGCTCATGTCGATCGCTTCCTGGACGTCGCCGCCCGCCTCCGCCTTCACCTTGCCCATCTCGTGCGTCATGAGGTCGGTCAGCTCCGCCTTGTGCCGGACGAGGAGCTCGGCGAAGCGGAAGAGGATCTCGCCCCGCTTCGGCGCCGGCACGAGCCGCCAGTCCGCGTACGCCGCCTTGGCGGCGGCGACCGCCCGGTCGACGTCCTCGGGCCCGGAGCGGGGGAAGATCCCGAGCAGCTCCCCGTCCGCCGGGCTGCGCGTCTCGAAGGTCTCGCCGGAGGCGGCCGGCACCCACTCCCCGCCGATGTAGTTCTTGAACTCGCGTACGCCTGTCGTCGCCATGGAGGCAGTCTAGGCGGCGGCGGCGCGGCCGGCGGGGCGCGGGCCGGTCAGCGCGCCACGTCCGGGACGACGCGGCCGTGCTCGTCGAGCTGCGCGTTCCAGACGGTGAAGGCGGCCTCGATCTCGGAGAGGTCGGCGCCGCGGTCGACCAGGCGGATGGGCTGCGGCGCATCCGGGACGACCCGGTACTGGTACCAGGTGATCTCCCACGCGAACGTGAGCACGATCTCGTTGCTCACGCCGGAGAGCGGGACGATCGACACGAGCGGCGCGCCGAGCGTCTTCGCCACCCCTTGCACGGTGCGCCGGAAAAGGCTGGCGTTGAAGAGGTCGGCGGCCTCGACGAGCGCGGCCTCCGAGTCGGAGAGCCGGCGCAGCACGGGCTCGGGCACGACCGGGTCGGGCTCCCCGTTGCGGACGCCGAGGAGCTGCGCCCAGCGCGGCCGCCGTCGCCGCGGGGGCGAGAGCGCGGGCGAGATCGGCCCTCCCTCGCGCACCCAGCCCTCCTCCACCGCGATCCCCTGGCAGAGCGGGCACACGTCAACGAACTCGACCCCGTCCGGGGAGAAGCGGAGCGCGTGCTCGCCTTGGAGCAGCGTGCGCTCGCAGACGGCGCAGGCGCGGATGACGTCCACCCTCGTCACGCGCATGGGGGAGACCCTAGCAGGGATGCGAGAACCGCTCGCGCAACAGGGGGTCAGCGCAACAGGGGGTCAGGTCCCGATCGTTGCGCGCCGCGCCTACGCGCGCGCGCGCAGGGGTCACGCGCAACAGGGGGGTCAGATCTCAAGCGTTGCGCAACGGTCGGGACCTGACCCCGGGTGTTGCGGGGGCGCTTACGCGCGCGACGCCTCCCGCTCCCGCCTCGCCTCCTCGATCACCTTCTGCGCGACGTGCGGCGGCACCTCCTCGTAGCGGAGGAAGTGCATCGTGTACTCGCCGCGGCCGCCGGTCAGCGAGGTCAGCGACTGCGAGTAGGTGAGTATCTCGGCCAGCGGCACCTCGGCGCGGATGGTCGTCATCCCGCCCGCCGGCTCCATCCCCTGCACGCGGCCGCGGCGAGCGTTCAGGTCGCCGTTCACCGCCCCGACCGTCTCGTCGGGGACGGTCACTTCGACCAGCATGATCGGCTCGAGCAGCACCGGGTCGGCCTTCATGTACGCGTCCTTGAAGGCGAGCGAGCCGGCGATCTTGAAGGCCATCTCGGAGGAGTCGACCGCGTGGTAGGAGCCGTCCACGAGGCGGACGCGCACGCCCTGCACGGGCGCGCCCGCGAGCTCCCCGTGCTGCATCGCCTCCTGGATCCCCTTGTCCACCGCCGGCCGGAAGGCCTGCGGGATGACCCCGCCCACGATCTCGTCCACGAACTCGTACTCCCCGTCGTGGAGCGGGGAGATGACGATGTGGCAGTCGCCGAACTGCCCGCGCCCGCCCGTCTGCTTCTTGTAGCGGCCGTGCGCCCGCGCCTCGCGGCGGATCGTCTCCCGGTAGGGGACGCGCGGCGGCTGCAGCTCGACGTCGACCCCGAAGCGCCGCTTCGCCCGCTCGAGCGCGACCTCCACGTGCATCTGGCTCATCCCGGAGAGGATCTCCTCGCCCGTCTGCGGGTCGCGGCGGAGGTGGAGCGTCGGGTCCTCCTCGGCGAGACGGCGGATCGCCGTCGCCACCTTCTCCTCCTCGCCCTTCGCCTTCGGCCTGACGGCGAAGCTCATCACCGGCTCGGGGAAGCCGAAGTCGGGGAGCGGAACCTCCACCTCGCGGTCGGCGAGCAGGTCGCCCGTCTGGGCCTCCTTGAGCTTCGCGACCGCGCCCAGGTCGCCCTCCTGGAACTCGAGCGCCGGCTTGTGCTCCTTGCCCTGCAGCTCGAGGAGCGAGCCCAGCCGCTCCTTCCCCTTCGTGCGCAGGTTGACGAGCGTCGTCTCGCCCGTGACCCTGCCCGTCAGCACGCGGAAGAGGTTGATGCGACCGGCGAACGGGTCGGCGAGCGTCTTGAAGACGAGGAGCGCGGTGGAGGCCCCGTCGACGTCGATCGGCGACCCCTTCTTCGCGGGCGAGGGGACGCCCTCCACGAGCAGGTCGAGGAGCGCGCGCGTCCCCAGGTTCTTGGTGGCGACGCCGCAGGCGACCGGGAAGACCTCGCCGCGCGTGACCGCCTCCTTCAGCGCCCGCGCCACCTCCTCCGCGCCGAGCTCCTGACCCTCGAGGTACCGCTCCATGAGCGCCTCGTCCGTCTCCACGACCGAGTCGAGGAGCTTCTCCCGGTACTCGGCTGCGACCTCCGCCATCCCCTCCGGGATCGGGCCAGGCTGGGGCTCCCGCCCGCCCTCCGGGCTCGTGTACGCGCACATGTGGAGCACGTCCACGATCCCCGTCAGCTCGTGCTCGGCGCCGATCGGGAGGTGGACGGCGACGCACTGGGGGGCTAGCTGCGCGCGCAGGGCCTCGAGGATGCGGAAGAAGTCGGCGCGCTCGCGGTCGAGCATGTTGACGAAGACGACGCGCGCGAGGCCGAGCTCCTCCGCGAGCTTCCACGCCCGGGTCGTCCCCACCTCGACGCCCATGACCCCGGAGACGACGACGAGCGCGCCCTCCACGACCCGGGCGGCGCAGCGCAGCTCGCCCTGGAAGCTCGGGTCGCCCGGCACGTCCAAGACGTTCAGCTTGCGGCCCTGCCAAGAGGCGTGCGTGAGGGCGAGGGAGATCGAGAGCTGGCGCTTGTGCTCGTCCTCGTCCGCGTCCGAGACCGTCGTCCCCGCCTCGACCGTGCCCAGCCGGTTGATCGCGCCGGACTGGAAGAGAAGCGCCTCGGTGAGCGACGTCTTCCCCGTCCCCCGGTGGCCGACGACGGCGACGTTGCGGATCCTGGCGGGCTCGGGCATCGAGACGGTCTCCTCCTCGGTCGCGGTACGGCGGACAGCTTAGTGAGCGGCCGGCGGGGGCCGGCCGCGGAGCGCATGCGCACGAAGAGGGCCCGCTGCCGCGGGCCCTCCTGTGCGCGAGCAGGCGCCCGAACGCGTGGTCGACCTAGAGCGCCCCGCCCGCGCTCCCCCGCAGGAGCAGGAGCAGCGCCCGCTGCGTGGAGACGCGCTGGACGCCGATCCCCTGCCAGCTCGCCGTGGCCAGGCGCGCCTGCGCGGTCGCGGCCGCAGGCCGCGCCGCCTGCTTCGCCGCCGGCTGGGCGGCCTGCTTCGCCGCCGGCTG
>DATLYP010000077.1:0-8529 GCA_035574655.1 Gaiellaceae bacterium | reverse complement strand
GCCTCGGACGTCCCGCTCGGCGCGGGGCTCTCCTCGAGCGCCGCTTTCGAGGTCGCGTGCGCGGTCGCGCTCGCCGACGCGGCCGCCTGGTCCGCGCCCGCGGCCGAGCTGGCCGAGGCCTGCCGCGCGGCGGAGGAGGCGGCGACGGGTGTGCCCTGCGGGATCATGGACCAGCTCGTCTCGCTCGCCGGGGTCGCGGGGGCGGCGCTGCTCATCGACTGCCGCTCCCGGAGCGTGCAACCGGTGCCGCTGCCGGCGGGCGCGGCGGTGCTCGCCATCCACTCCGGGGTCGCGCGCACGCTCGCCGGGAGCGCCTACGCGGAGCGCCGCCGCGCCTGCGAGGAGCTGGCCGCGCGTCTCGGGCTTCCCGCCCTTCGCGACGCGTCCCCCGAGCAGGTGGCGGAGGAGCCGCTCGGGAGGCACGTCGTGTCCGAGAACGCGCGCGTGCTGGAAACGGCGCGCGCCCTCGCCGCCGGCGACCTGGGCCGCGCCGGCGAGCTCCTCTCGCAGAGCCATGCGAGCCTCCGCGACGACTTCCGCGCCTCGACGCCCGAGCTCGACCTGCTCGCGGAGGAGCTCGTGGCCGCGGGGGCGCACGGCGCGCGGCTTACCGGGGCCGGCTTCGGAGGCTGCGTGGTCGCGCTCTGCGACGAGGCGGCCGCCGAGGGCGTCGCCGCTCGGGCCGCCGCCCGCTACCGCGCGCGCAGCGGCCGGGAGCCGCGCGTCTTCCGCTGCCGGGCGAGCGCGGGCGCGGGGCCGCTCCCGGCTCCTTGACAGCGCGGGGGCCCATCGTCTTCACTCGCTCTCGTCCCGCGATACGAGGAGGGTGTGATGTCACAGGATCGCAAAGCCGCGCGCGGGCTGGCGGGCGCGAGCGGCCGGGCTGCGGGCGGCGGTGCTCGGCCTCGTAGCGGTCGCGCTCGCGCTCCCCGCCGCCGGCTACAGCGGCGGGAGCGGCGGGCAGAGCAGGCACGAGCTCGAGGTCTTCTCCTGGTGGACCGGGGGAGGCGAGGCGGCGGGGCTCAACCGGATCGTCGCCATCTGGAAGAAGGAGCACCCGAACGTCAAGTTCATCAACGCGACCGTCGCCGGCGGGGCCGGCACGAACGCGAAGGCGGTGCTCGCCCAGCGGCTCGCCGCGAACGACCCGCCCGACTCCTTCCAGGGCCACGCAGGGGCCGAGCTGCAGGACTACATCAAGGCGGGCGACTTGGAGCCGGTGGACTTCATCTACCGGCAGGAGGGCTTCGGCAGGGGGATGCCGAAGCAGCTGATCAGCCAGATCACGTACCGGGGGAAGCTGTACTCCGTGCCGGTGAACATCCACCGGGCGAACGTCCTCTGGTACAACCCGAGCGTCCTGCGCGAGGCGGGCATCCGCTCCGCGCCCAAGACGTGGGGGCAGTTCGTCGCCGCGCTCGAGCGGGCCAAGGACGCGGGCGTGATCCCGCTCGCCGTCGGCGAGCAGTGGACGCAGAAGCACCTCTTCGAGACGGTGCTCCTCGCCACGCTCGGCCCCGCCCGGTACGCAGCGCTCTGGCGGGGGAGCGGCGGCTGGTCGAGCGCGGGCGTCAAGACCGCGATCAACCGGTACGCGGAGCTCCTTCAGTACACGAACCGCGACGCCGCCTCGCTCACCTGGCAGGACGCGTCCAAGCTGGTCGTGGACGGCAAGGCCGCGTTCAACATCATGGGCGACTGGGCGAACGGGTACTACACGGAGCTGAAGAAGCGGGCGAACCGCGACTACGGCTGGGCGCCCGTGCCCGGGACGGGCGGCGTCTACCAGTGGCTCTCGGACAGCTTCACGCTCCCGAAGGGCGCGCCGCACCGCGCGAACGCGATCGAGTGGCTGAAGCTCGTCGGTAGCAAGCGGGCGCAGGACGCGTTCAACCCGGTCAAGGGGTCGATCCCGGCACGGCAGGACGCGAACCCGCGGCTGTACAACACGTACCTGCGCTGGGCGCTCAAGGAGTGGAAGCGCACCAAGCTCGCCGGCTCGCTGACGCACGGGGTCGTCGCCAGCAACGCGTGGAACGCCGCGATCGACACGGCGCTGGGCCAGTTCCTGCAGACGCGGAACGTCTCCAGCTTCCAGGCCGGGCTCGTCTCGGCGGCGAAGAAGCACGCGTAGGTGGGCGGACCGGAAGCGCAACACCCAGGGGTCACAACACCCAGGGGTCAGGTCCCTTCCGTTGCGCCGCGAGGCGCAACGGAAGGGACCTGACCCCCTGTTGCAGGTGCGCCGCGAGGCGCAACGGAAGGGACCTGACCCCCATGTTGCGGGAGGGCCCGGAGCCGGATGAGACGCGCGCGCCGCTGGCTTCCCGGGCTGCTCCTCCTCCTGCCCTCGATCGTCCTGATCGCCGTCTTCGTGTACGGCCTCATCGGCTGGAACGTGAAGGTGTCCTTCTCCGACTGGCGGCAGGCGCAGGAGAGCACCGGCTTCGACACCTCCGCCTACGCGGAGCTCTTCCCGCCCGGCACGGACCCCGCGTGGACGGAGGCGGTGAAGCACGTGCTCCTCTTCACCGCCGCCTTCATGGTGGGCTCGATCGTGCTCGGCGCCCTGCTCGCGCTCCTGCTCGAGAAGGGCGTGCGCGGGGAAGGCTTCTTCCGCGCCGTCTACCTCTTCCCGATGGCGGTCTCCTTCATCGCCGCCGGCGTCGTCTGGCGCTGGCTGATGAACCCGGCGTCCGGCGACCGCGGCACCGGCCTCAACCTGCTCTTCGACAAGCTCGGGCTCGGCTTCCTCTCCAGCGAGTGGTACCTGAACCCCTCCTGGGGGGCCGCCTCCCTCGCCATGCCCGCGATCTGGGCCCTCACGGGCTACATCATGGCCCTCTACCTGGCCGGGTTTCGCGGCGTGCCGGAGGAGCTGCGGGAGGCGGCGCGCATGGACGGCGCCTCCGAGTGGCGCGTGTACCGGCACGTGGTCTTCCCCCACCTGACGCCGGTCACGCTCTCCGCGCTGATCATCCTCGGCCACATCTCGATCAAGGTCTTCGACCTGATCGTCGCCATCGGGGGCAAGCAGTTCATCACCCAGACCCCCGCGGTCTACATGTGGATCCTCATCTTCGACGCGCGCGACTACGCGAAGGGCGCCGCGATCGCGACCCTGCTCCTCGTCGGCATCTCCGTGCTGATCGTCCCCTACCTGATCTACACGGCCCGGGCGGAGAAGCGGGCATGACGACCACCACCACCGCCGCTCCGCCCGCCCCCATCCCCGTCTCCCGCCGGCTGCTCACGCCGCGGGCGCGGCGGACGTCCGCCCTCGGCGCCAAGTACCTGGCCCTCGTCTTCTTCGCCGCCCTCGTCCTGACCCCGCTCTACGTGCTGCTCGTCGCCAGCTTCAAGGGCGGGCTGGAGGCCGACCCCTCGAACGCGTGGTCGCTTCCCCGGGACTGGTCCTTCGAGGCCTGGCGCCAGGCCTGGGAGCAGCTGCGCCCGAACCTGGCGAACAGCCTCTACCTCGTCGTCCCGGCGACCGTCCTCTCCACCGTGCTCGGCTCGCTCAACGGGTTCGTGCTCTCGCGCTGGCGCTTCCCCGGCTCGGACGCCGTCTTCACCTTCCTCCTCTTCGGGATGTTCATCCCCTACCAGGCGGTGATGATCCCGCTGACGCAGCTCTTCGCCGACCTCGACTTCCCGCCGGGGATCCCGCGCCTCGTCTTCGCGCACATCGTCTACGGGATCCCGATCACGACCCTCATCTTCCGCAGCTACTACGCGACCATCCCCGAGGATCTGATCGAGGCGGCGCGCATGGACCGCGCCGGCATGGCCCGGACGTACCTGTCCGTCGTGCTGCCGCTCTCGGCGCCCGCGTTCGTGGTCACCGCCATCTGGCAGTTCACCTCGATCTGGAACGACTTCCTGTTCGCCGTCTTCCTCATCACCGACCCCTCCCAGTGGCCGGTCACGGTCGCGCTCAACAACACGACGGGCTCGCTCGTCACGCCCTACAACCTGCAGATGGCCGCGGCGCTGCTCGCCTCGCTGCCGACGCTCGTCGTCTACGTCCTGCTCGGCCGCTTCTTCATCCGCGGCCTGCTCGCGGGCGCGCTGAAGGGCTAGAAAGGAGGAGGGCATGGCGGAGATCGTGCTGGAGCACCTGACGAAGCGCGCAGGCGCCCGCCCCAGTCGACGCGCCACGGGGCCTCCACGACGAGCCGCCCCTCCTCGCCGACCGCCTCCAGCCGCTGCTCGCGGGGCAGGGCGAAGGAGCAGTCGAGCTGGGCGACGACATCGTCCGAAAGGAGGAGCGTGCCCTGGAAGGCCCAGTCGACCCCTCGCGCTCGAGGCCTCCTCCGCGGAGAACCGCCAGCGCGGCCGCCACGTCGGGCTCGTCGTGGACGACCGCGAGGAGGCGCTCCGCCGGGCGCGAGAGGCGGGGGCCGTGATGGTGGGCGACAACGACTTCTTCGACCCGTGGGGGAACCGCTGGCAGGTCGTCGCCTACCGGGACGTGCAGTTCACGAAGGCGCCGCGCGTCCTCGCCGGCATGGGGCTCGACGGGCTCGGGAAGAGCGAGCGCGCGCTCGCCGAGCTACGGGCGAAGGGGCTCGCCGACTGAGCCTGCGCCGGCGTCCCGCCCGGCGTGCTCGGGATGGATGCCGCAGCCGAGCCACTCGTGGCCGAAGCGGCGCATCTCGCGCACGATCGGCAGGAGCGCCTCCCCTTTCTCCGTCAGCTCGTACTCGACGCGCGGCGGCGACTCCGGGTAGCTCCGCCGCACGACGATCCCTTCCGCCTCCAGCCAGCGTAGGCGCTCCGCGAGCGTGCGCGGGCTGATCCCGGCGCAGGAGCGCTCGAGCTCCGTGAAGCGGCGCGGCCCCTCGGAGAGGTCGTGGACGATGAGCACCGTCCACTTGGAGCCCACGATCTCCGCCGCGCCGGCCACCGAGCAGGTGGGGGCCTCGTGGACCGGGAGCATCGTGCGCGTGGCCACGAGCGGATTGTACGCCCTCGGCGGGCGTTCGCCGGGCCGCGCGGAGGGCGTCGCCCGGGCGGGCGTCTGCGGCTACTCCCAGGGGGGCGGGTTGTGCACCCAGCGCCCGCCGACCATCGTCGCCACCACCTCGACCGAGGCGAGCTCCTCCGGCGGGCAGGTCACCGGGTCGCGCGAGAGCACGACGAGGTCGGCCAGGTAGCCGGGGAGGAGCTTCCCGCGGCGGCGCTCGTCGCCGGCGAGCCAGGCGGGCCCGACGCAGGTCGCGTACAGGGCCTGCTCCACGCTCAGCGCCTCCTCCGTCCGCCACCCGGGCCGCTCGTCGCAGGTGCGCAGCACGGCCGCGCGGATCCCGGCGAGCGGGTCGAGCTCCTCGATCGGCGCGTCCGAGCCGTTCGCGAGCAGCGCCCCCGACTCGAGCAGGGAGCGGTAGGCGTACGCGCCCTCGAGCGCGTCCGGCCAGAAGCGCTCGGCCAGGTCGCGGTCGGAGGGGGCGTGCGAGAACTGGACCGAGCAGGCGACGCCGAGGCGGGCGAAGCGGGGCAGATCCTCGGGGGCGACGCACTGGGCGTGCTCGACCCGGGGGCGGAGCCCGCGCGGCGCCCACTCCCCGCGCGTCCGCTCGAAGGCGTCGAGCGCCTCCCGGTTCGCCCGGTCGCCGATCGCGTGCACCGCCACCGGCCAGCCGGCGCGCGCCGCGCGGAGGACGATCTCCGCGAGCTCCTCGCCGCTCGTGATCCGGACGCCCCGCCCGTCGAGCATCCACGCGGTCTGCGAGCCGAGCGTGCCGTCCATGAAGACCTTCAGGTAGCCGAGCCGCAGCACCTCATCGCCGAGCCCGGACCGGAGCCCCAGCGACTCGAGCTCCGGGAGCTTCCGCCAGGGAAGCGACTGCCAGACGCGCAGCGTCAGCCCCTCCCGCTCGCGCAGGCGCTGGAAGATGCCGGGCGCGCCGATCCAGCCGTCCTTGTCGTGCACCGCGGTCACGCCCCGGCTGTGGGCGAGCCGCACCCCCGCGCGGGTCACCTCCAGCCACTCCTCCTCGGAGACGGAGGGGAAGCGCTCCCGGAAGCGCCAGGCCGCCTCCTCCCGGAGCACGCCCGTCGGCTCGCCGCGCTCGTCCCGCTCGACGACGCCGCCCTCGACCTCGAGGTCGCCGCCGGCGAGGGCGAGCGCCGCCGAGTTGAGCCAGAGGGAGTGCAGGTCCTTCGCCCAGAGCGCCGCCGGCACGGGGCCGGTCACCGCGTCGAGCGCCTCCTTCGTCGGCTGGGCCTCCCAGTCCGCCGAGCGCCAGCCGTGCGCGCGGATCCAGCCGCCGCGCGGCTCCGCTCCGCGCACGCGCTCGAGCGCCTCGCGCAGCGAGCGCGCGCCCTCCAGGCTCACGTCCCGCAGGCCGAGCGCCCAGGTGGGGAAGTGGACGTGCGCGTCCGAGAAGCCGGGGACGACGCAGCGCCCGCCCAGGTCGACGACGTCCGGGGTGGGGAGGGCGGCCTCGTGGGTGCCCGCGCCGCCGGCGACGCGGTCGCCGGCGATCGCGAGCGCCCGCGCCACGGGGAGCGCGGGGTCGAGGGTGCGGACGACGCCGTTCTCGAGGATCATGCCGGCGGCGACAGTATCCGGCCAAGGAGGAGGCGATGATCGATCACGCGGCGGTGAACGTCAGCGACCTGGAGGCGGCGAAGGCCTTCTACGCGAAGGCGCTGGCGCCCCTCGGGTACTCCCTCGCCTTCGAGCAGGGCGGGTTCCTCGGGTTCGGGGATGCGCAGGGGCCCAGCTTCGGCGTCGTCCGCCGCGACCCGGTCGGCGGCGCGCACGTCGCCTTCCGCTGCGACGACCACGCGTCCGTGGACGCGTTCTTCGAGGCGGCGACCGCGGCCGGCGGACAGGACAACGGCCCGCCCGGCTACCGCCCCCACTACCACGAGAACTACTACGCCGCCTTCGTCAAGGACGCGGACGGGAACAACATCGAGGCGGTCTGCCAGGCGCCGCAGGCCTGAGAGGGCGGAGCCGCCGCGCCCGGGCGCGCGGCCGCGCGCCCGGGCGCGTTCCTGTCCGCCCCTACAATCCGCGCGTGCCCTGGGAGCCGCTCTCCGAGGAGCAGCTCGAGATCCGCGAGCTCGTGCGCACGCTCGCCCGCGAGCGGATCGCGCCGCGCGCGGCCGAGATCGACGCCTCCCACGAGTTCCCCTGGGACATCGTGGAGCTCTTCCGCGAGCACGGGCTCTTCGGCCTCTTCTTCGACGAGGAGTGGGGCGGGACGGGGACGGGCACGCTCCTCTCCCTCGTCGCGATCGAGGAGGTGTCGAAGGTGTGCGCGACGAGCGGGCTCATCCTCGCCGTGCAGGAGCTCGGCTCGCTCGCCCTCAAGCTCGCCGGCAGCGAGGAGCAGAAGGCGCGCTTCCTGCCCAGCCTCGCCTCCGGGGAGTGGCTCGCCGCCTACGCCCTGACCGAGGCCGGCTCCGGCTCCGACTCGGCCGCGATGCGGACGACCGCTCGGCGCGAGGGCGGCGAGTACGTGCTCGAGGGCTCGAAGCGCTTCATCACCAACGCCGGGGTGGCGCGCGTGTACACGGTGTTCGCGAAGACCGACCCGGAGGCCGGGCACGCGGGCATCTCCGCCTTTCTTGTGGAGGCGGACGCGCCCGGCTTCCACGTGGCCCGCTTGGAGCCGAAGATGGGCATCTCCGGCTCCACCACGGGCGAGCTCGTCTTCGACGGCTGCCGCGTCCCCGCCGAGAACCTGATCGGCGAGGAGGGCGAGGGGTTCAAGATCGCGATGCGCGTCCTCGACCGCTCCCGCCCGGGCGTCGCCGCCCAGGGCCTCGGCATCGCCCAGGGGGCGACCGACTACGCGCTCGAGTACGCGAAGCACCGGGAGACGATGGGGAAGCCGATCGTCCAGCACCAGCTCATCGCGGCCAAGCTGGCGGACATGGAGACGCGCTGCGAGGCGGCGCGCGGCCTCCTCTACCGCTTCGGGCGCATGGTCGACGAGGGCGCGCCCGACCACGAGCTGACGAAGGCCTCCGCGATGGCGAAGCTCTTCTGCACGGACACGGCCATGTGGGTCACGACGGAGGCGGTGCAGATCCTGGGCGGGTACGGCTACATCAAGGAGTACCCGGTGGAGCGCATGATGCGCGACGCGAAGATCACCCAGATCTACGAGGGCACGAACGAGATCCAGCGCCTCGTGATCGCGCGGGAGATGCTGAAGGAGGCGCGCGCGTTCCTGCTCGCCGGGGTCGCGTGAAGGAGGGGGTTCGCGGGGGAGCCGTGGGTTCCCCCGCGCGGGGACGAGGATCCAGCGCCTGGTGATCGCGTGGGAGATGCTGAAGGAGGCGCGCGCGTTCCTGCTCGCCGGGGTCGGCTGGGGCGCGCCTCCCGCGACCGGCTCCGGCTAGCCGCGGCAGAAGCGGTTGCGCGGGGTGCGGCCGTCCCAGACGAAGCCGGCCGCGGTCGCGCGCCGGACGAGGATCGTGAAGCAGCCCTCCCCGCGGGCGCGGACGAGGGCGCGCCCGGCGGCGCCCGTGCGCGCCCGCGCGGTGAGCAGTCGCCGGCCGTCGCGG
>DATLYP010000076.1:0-2737 GCA_035574655.1 Gaiellaceae bacterium | reverse complement strand
CTCGAGGTGGTCGCGAACCGCCTCGACCCGCGCCCGGACGGCTGGCGCCCGCGCTTCCGCGCCGGCCCCCGCTGCCGCGTCTGCGGCGAACGCTGCAAGCGCGCCGACGTGGCGGCGCTCGACGGCTTCGCATACGTCGGCGACGGCGTCTCCGACCGCTGCGTCGCGCTCGCGGCGGCGCGCGTCTTCGCCCGCGCCGGCCTCGCCCGCTACCTCGCCGGAAAGGGCGTCCCCTTCGAGCCCTTCGAGGACTTCTACGACGTCGAGCGCGCGCTCGAGGGGGGCGCGGTGGACCCGCCCAGGCGGAGGCGGGGGCGGAAGACGTAGCTCGGCTGCCGCTCCCCCGGGTGCTCGACCTGGGCGCGCAGCGCGGCGACGGCGGTCCGGGCGAGCTCCTCGATCGGCTGCTCGACCGTGGTCAGGGGAGGCTGCGTCCAGGTCGCCGCCTCGATGCCGTCGAAGCCGACGACGGAGAGGTCCTCCGGCACGCGCAGCCCGGCCGCGGCCGCCTCCTGGAGGGCCCCAATCGCCATCAGGTCGCTCGAGCAGATGACGCCCGTCGGCCGCTCCTCCGGCGGGCGCGCGAGCAGCTCGCGCAGGGCCCTGCGGCCGCCCTCGACGCCGAACTCGGCGTGCGCGACGAGGCGGTCGTCGAGCCCGGCCGCGCGGAGGGCGTCGCGGCGGCCGAGCGCCTTCTCCCGGGTCGGCATCGCGTACGGGCTGCCGGCGACGAAGCCGACCCGCTCGTGTCCGAGCGCGAGCAGGTGCTCGGTGGCGATCCGGCCGGCGGCCCGCTCGTCCACGTTCACGGAGGTGACCTCGAGCTCGTCCGAGCCGCCGTTCACGAAGACGAGCCGCGCGCCCCGCTCGAGCAGCTGCACGTAGTGCGAGTGCTTGCCGCGCACGTCCGTGATCTCCGCCGAGATGAAGATCATCCCCTCGACCCTGCGCTCGAGCAGCATGCGCACGTACTCGAGCTCGCGGCGGGCGGAGCCGTGCGTGTTGCAGAGGATCGTCGCCAGCCGCTGCTCCGCCGCGCAGGTCTCCATCGCCTCGGCGAGGGCGGCGAAGACCGGGTTGCGGAACTCGGGCACGAAGAGGCCGATCGCCCCGGCCGGCTCGGGCGCGGCGGGGGCGACGTACAGCAGCTCGCGCATCGCCTGCTCCACGCGCGCCCGCGTCTCCGGCCGCACGCCCGCCGACCCGCGCAGCACGCGGGAGGCGGTCGCGACGCTCACCCCCGCGGCGCGGGCGACGTCCCTCAGGCTGGCCATATGCTCGCCGACGTCTGTTTCACGACGAGGAAACGATACTCGCCGGCCCTGGAAAACGTCTACCCACAGATGGTCGGGAGCGTCGCTTGACGCGGATGTGCGGACCGGTTACGCTCTGCAGCGCCGTTTCATGGCGATGAAACCCATTTCATTCCGCGCTTCCGCCAGCTCGTTCAAGGAGGGCACCTCTATGCTCAGCACCCGCAGGCTTCGCGCCGCGGCCGGCCTCGCCGTCGCCGCGCTCGCCGCCGTCATCGCCGTCTCGCCCGGCTCGTCCGCGACCGGCCAGGCGCGGACGGTGCGGATCTGGGTCGACAACGTCCAGAAGCCGGCCATGGAGCAGATCACCGCGTCCTGGGCCGCGTCCCGGAACGTGCGCATGGACGTCGTGGTCAAGGACTTCGGGAAGATCCGCGACGACCTCAAGACGGTCCAGGCCGAGAACGCCCCGGACGTCATCGTCGGCCCGCACGACTGGTCCGGCGAGCTGGCCGCGAACGGGCTCGTCGTGCCGATCTTCCCCAGCGCCGCCGTCAGGAAGCAGTTCCCCTCCTACGCGCTCGACGCCTTCTCGTACGGGACGGCGGTGAAGCGCCTGTACGGGGCGCCGTTCGCGCTCGAGAACGTCGGCCTGGTCGTGAACACCCGGCTCGCCAGGGTGCCGAAGACCTTCGACGACTTCCAGCGGCAGGCGCTCGCCTTCAAGAAGAAGGCGCGGGGCAACATCGCCCTCGCAGTGCCGCAGGGCGCGGGCGGCGACGCGTACCACATGTACCCCTTCTTCTCCGGCTTGGGCGGCTACATCTTCGGCCGCAACAAGGCGGGGAACTACGACGTGTCGGACATCGGCCTGGCGAACCGCACCTTCCTCCAGAACGCGTCCCTGATCGACCAGTGGAACCGGACGGGCTTCATCAACTCGAAGATCGACTACGGGACCGGCAAGGACGCGTTCCTGAAGGGCAAGGCGGCCTTCTGGATCACCGGGCCGTGGGAGACGAACACGCTCAAGCAGAGCCGGATCAAGTTCACGATCATCCAGGTGCCGCGGATCAAGTTCCGCGCCGTCCCCTTCCTCGGCGTGCAGGGCTACATGGTCACGAAGTACGCGGCCGAGCACGGGGTGGAGAGCCTGGCCAAGGACCTCGTCGGCTCCTACATCACGAGCCCGTCCGTCCAGCGGACGCTCGCGGCCGCGAACGGCCGCTACCCGGCGAACGTGCAGGCGGGCCGGCAGGTGCGCGACCCGGTGCTCCTGCAGTTCGGCCGGGCCGGCGAGGGCGGCGTCCCCATGCCCAACATCCCGCAGATGGCGAGCGTGTGGTCGGAGCTCGGCCAGGCGTGGGTGAAGGCGACGAGGGGCCCCGGCGCCGTGCCCGCCCGGATCGCCTTCCAGACGGCGGCCAGGAACATCGCGAACAAGATCGGCTGAGGGGAACGGCCGGCGGGGGCGCCGCGCGGCG
>DATLYP010000075.1:0-3164 GCA_035574655.1 Gaiellaceae bacterium | reverse complement strand
ATGGCCGCGTCGACCGGCGCGACGGCGACAGCCTCCCCGCCGACCTGCGCGACGCCTCGAGCGCGGAGGACGACATCGGGCCCGCCCTGCGCGTGGCCGCGCGCCGCGCCGCGGGAGGCTCGCCGGCGGCCGCGGCCGGTCTGCGTCGGGCAAGCGCGGAGGCCGCGAATCGGGTCCCGGCGGGTAGACTTGCACGAGAGTTGACACACCTCAATTTCCCCTCTTTGCAGGGATTTCATCGCGCACCCGCGCCGTCCGGCCCTCCTCCTACGCTCCCGGGTCCCACTCGCGCGACGCGTAGCCCCGCTCGCGGGAGGGCGTGATGTCGGACACGGCACGGAAGGAGACCACGATGACCGAGCAGACGACCCAGGCGACCGAGCAGGCCCGGGAGGCGGTCGAGGAGGAGGTCGTCAACACGGTCGTCGACGAGGGGGCGCGGATCGGGATCAGCCGCTACTTCACGATCCCCGGCCGGGACCCCTTCGACGAGATCGAGTGGGAGCTGCGGGACGCGTACATCCCGGGCAAGGACGGCCCCGCGTTCGAGCAGAAGGGCGTCGAGTTCCCGAAGTTCTGGTCGCAGACGGCGACGAACATCGTCGCCCAGAAGTACTTCCGGGGGCGCCTGGCGTCCCCCGAGCGGGAGCGCTCCGTCAAGCAGATGATCACCCGGGTCGTCTCCACCATCGGCGCCTGGGGCCGCGAGGGCGGCTACTTCGCGAGCGAGGAGGAGGCGGACACCTTCGAGGCGGAGCTGAAGGCGATCCTCGTCAACCAGTACGCCTCCTTCAACTCGCCGGTCTGGTTCAACGTCGGCTTCGAGCCGCGCCCGCAGTGCTCGGCGTGCTTCATCCTGTCGATCGAGGACTCGATGGAGTCGATCCTCGACTGGATCCGCCGCGAGGGGATCATCTTCCGCGGCGGCTCCGGCTCCGGCGTGAACCTCTCCCGGCTGCGCTCCTCCAAGGAGCAGCTCTCGAAGGGCGGGTACGCGAGCGGCCCCGTCTCCTTCATGCGCGGCGCGGACGCCTCCGCGGGGACGATCAAGTCGGGGGGAAAGACGCGCCGCGCGGCCAAGATGGTGGTGCTCGACGTCGACCACCCCGACATCGAGGAGTTCATCTGGTGCAAGGCCCGCGAGGAGCGCAAGGCGCGGATCCTCGAGGCGGCGGGCTACGACATGTCGCTCGACTCGCCCGACTGGGCGTCGATCCAGTACCAGAACGCAAACAACTCCGTCCGCGTCACGGACGCCTTCATGGAGGCGGTGCTCGAGGACAAGGAGTGGAACCTCACGGCGCGCACCGACGGCACGGTCATCGAGACGAAGAGGGCGCGCGACCTGCTCCGGCAGATCGCGGAGGCGGCCTGGGAGTGCGCCGACCCGGGCGTGCAGTACGACACCACGATCAACGCCTGGCACACCTGCCCGAACACGGGCCGGATCAACGCGTCGAACCCGTGCTCCGAGTACATGCACATCGACGACTCGGCCTGCAACCTCGCCTCGCTCAACCTGATGAAGTTCCGCCGCGAGGACGGCGAGTTCGACATCGAGGCCTTCGAGCACGCCGTGGACGTCGTCTTCACGGCGCAGGAGATCATCGTCGGCTACTCGTCGTACCCGACGCCCGAGATCGAGCGGAACGCGAAGGCGTACCGGCAGCTCGGGCTTGGGTACGCGAACCTGGGCGCGCTGCTCATGGCGCGCGGCCTCCCCTACGACTCGGACGAGGGGCGGGCGTACGCGGCCGCGGTGACCGCGCTCATGACCGGCCGCGCCTACCGCAAGTCGGCCGAGATCGCGAAGCGGATGGGCCCGTTCGCCGGCTACCGGAAGAACGCCGCCGCCATGCTCGGCGTCATCGCGAAGCACCGGGCGGCCGTCGGCAACATCGACCACGCGAGCTCGGTGCCGTCCGATCTCCTGGCGGCGGCGCGCCGGGCGTGGGACGAGGCGCTCGAGCTCGGCGAGGCGTACGGGTACCGCAACGCGCAGGCGACGGTGCTCGCGCCGACGGGGACGATCAGCTTCATGATGGACTGCGACACGACTGGGGTGGAGCCGGACTTCTCGCTCGTCAAGTCGAAGAAGCTGGTCGGCGGCGGCGAGATCACGATCGTCAACAAGACCGTGCCGATGGCGCTCGAGAAGCTGGGCTACGCCCCGAACGAGGTGGAGGAGATCGTCGCCTACATCGACGAGCGGAACACGGTCGTCGGCGCCCCCTACGTGAAGAGCGAGCACTACCCCGTGTTCGACTGCGCGATCGGCGAGCGGGCCATCCACTACATGGGCCACGTGAAGATGATGGGCGCCGTCCAGCCGTTCATCTCGGGGGCGATCTCGAAGACCGTGAACCTGCCCGAGCAGATCACGGTCGACGAGGTCATGCAGCTCTTCATCGAGGCCTGGCGGCTGGGCGTGAAGGCGATCGCCATCTACCGCGACAACTGCAAGGTCGCCCAGCCGCTCTCGAAGAAGGCCGAGGCGGGGGCGACGACGCTCGCGCCGGTCGCGGCCGGCGCGCCGGCGGTCCCGCAGCGCCGGCGGCTGCCGGACGACCGGGTGGAGGTCGGGCGCAAGTTCAAGGTGGGCGAGTACGAGGGGTACATCCACGTCGGCCTCTTCGAGGACGGGACGCCCGGGGACATCTTCGTGGACATCGCGAAGGAGGGCACGACCCTCGCCGGGCTGATGAACTCGTTCATGATCGCCGTCTCCCTCGGCCTGCAGTACGGCGTGCCGCTCGAGGTGTACGTCTCCAAGTTCAGCCACATGCGCTTCGAGCCCTCGGGCCTGACCAACGACCCGGACATCCGCGTCGCCAAGTCGCTCGTCGACTACATCTTCCGCTGGATGGGGAAGAAGTTCCTCTCCGCCGACCAGCAGGAGGAGGCGGGGATCCTCACGCCGGAGGTGAAGGCGCGGCTCGCCGCCGCCTACACCGACGCGGGCGAGGAGGCGGTCGCCGCGGTGGCGGCGGTCGCGGAGGCGCCCCCGCCCGGCCAGACCGCGCTCTTCAACCAGTGGGAGGACGCGGTCGAGTGCGCCCGCTGCGGCGGCCGCATGGTGCGGACGGGCAGCTGCTACACCTGCCGCGACTGCGGCACGAACACGGGCTGCTCGTAGCCGTGCGCCGGCGCTCCGGCGCGTGAGC
>DATLYP010000074.1:0-7495 GCA_035574655.1 Gaiellaceae bacterium | reverse complement strand
ACGCGGCGCCGGCTGTGCCCGCCCTCGAGCCCCATGTCGCCGTCGAGCTCGACGCCGAGCTCGACCAGGTCGCGCACGCGCGCCGGCGCCTCCGCGGCGAGGACGCGGACGGCGCTTTCGCGGCAGAGCCCGCGCCCCGCGCGCAGCGTGTCCTGCGCGTGCAGCTCGGGCGAGTCGTCCTCCCCCACCGCGGCCGCGATGCCGCCCTGCGCGAGCGAGCTCGTGGACGCGAGCAGCGGCCCCTTGGCGAGCAGGAGCACGTCCGCCTCGGCGGCCGCGCAGAGGGCCGCGAACAGCCCCGCCACGCCCCCGCCGACGACGAGCAGGTCGGCGTCCTGCCGGCTCCGCGCGCCCGCCGTGGAGCCCCCCGTCCTCACGGCAGCGCCCGGCTCCCTCGTGGTAGTTTTCGACTCACAGTCGATAACCTCATGCCGCATCCTAGCAGCGAACTCCCCGCGCACGCGGTCCTGGCGGCCGTCTTTCAGGTGCGGGACCGGGCCCTCCAGGTGCTCCTCTGGGAGCGGGCGCGGGAGCCGTACCGGGGCGCCTGGTCGCTTCCGGGGGGCTCGCTCCTTCCCGCGGAGACGCTCGAGCAGTCGATCCGGCGCCATCTGGCCGCGAAGGTGGACGTCAGGGAGGTGGCGCACCTGGAGCAGCTCGGCACCTGGAGCGACCCCGGGCGCCACCCGAAGCGGCGGGAGCTCGCGACCGCCTACCTGGGGGTCGTCCCGCTCGGCATCGACCCGCGGATCCCGCCCGACACCCGCTGGCACCGGGTGGACGCGCTGCCGCGCACGGCCTTCGACCACGGGGAGATCGTGCTCGCGGGGCGCGAGCGCCTGCGCGGAAAGCTCTCCTACTCGAACATCGGCTTCGCGCTCGCCCCTCCCACCTTCACCCTCTCCGAGCTGCGCGAGGTGTACGAGGCGGCGCTCGGGCACGAGGTCTCCGCGACGAACCTGAAGCGCGTGCTCCTGCGCCGGGGAGCGATCGTGGCCACGGGCGAGCGCCGGGCGCACGGCCCCGCGGGCGGGCGGCCGGCGGAGGTCTTCCGCTTCCGCACCCGGCGGCTCGAGGTGACGGACCCGTTCGCGGTCTTCCGGCCGCCGGCCGCCTGAGCCGGGGACGCCATGCCCGGCCCTCAGCCGGCGAGGCGGAGGAGGGCGGTCACGAGCGCCGCGACCGCCATCGCGGCGGCCACCGGCGCGCCCCGCCAGATCACGAGCGCGGCCGCCGCCACCCCCGGGATGCGCTCGTCGAGGACGAGCCGTCCCTCGCCGCCGACGGTCTGGGAGACGACGAGCGCGACGAGCATGACGGGGGCGACCAGCGCGACCGCGCCCTCGAGGGCGGGCGGAAGCGGGCGGCGCCCGAGAAAGACGGGGCCCGCCGCCTTGAGCGACACCGTGGCCGCGCCCACGAGGATGACGGCGAGCCAGCCGGAGCTCACCGGCGCGCTCCCAGCAGGCAGGCCGCGGCGGCGGCGACGAGCGGGACGCCGGGCGGGGCGAGCGGCAGGAGCGCGAGAACGATCGCCCCGGCCGCGGCGGCGGCGACGAGCGCCCGCCGGCCGCCCAGGTAGGGGCGGGCGAGCGCGAGGAAGAGCGCCGCGAACGCCGCGTCCAAGCCGAGCGCCTCCGGGTCGCCCACGGCCTCGCCGGCGAGGGCGCCCAGCGCCGTGCTCCCGACCCAGAGCGCGTACAGGAGCAGCCCCGCGCCGAGGAGGAGCGGGCGCTCGAAGCGGCCGGAGCGGCCGGCGAGCGCCCAGGACTCGTCCACGATCAGCTGCGCCTCGGCGAAGCGGCGGAGCCGGCCGCCGGCGAAGATCGAGGCGACGGCCACGCTCATCGCGGCGTAGCGGGCGTTCAGGAGGACCGCGGAGACGACGGCTGCGAGCACGGTCCCGCCGGACTCGAGCACGGAGGCGGCGGCGAACTGGGCGGAGCCGGCGAACGTGGTCGCGGACATGACCGTGGCCGCGGCCGCGCCCAGCCCGGCGGCCTCCCCGAGGACGCCGAAGGCGAGCCCGAAGAGGACGGGGCCGGGGGCGAGCGGAAGGGCGGCGCGGGCGCCCGCGCGAACGGTCGCTCCCTCCCGGCTCGTCTTCTGCATCAGCCTCCCGGAGGGAACGCGCGGGGTGCGAGAATCGTTCCCGATGAAGATCGCCGTCTCGGGCGCGTCCGGCCTGATCGGCTCCGCGCTCGTGCCCGCGCTGCGGGCGCGCGGCCACGAGGTGCTGCGCCTCGTCCGGCGCGAGCCGCAGGCCGAGGACGAGATCCGCTGGCACCCGGACAGGGGCGAGCTCGACGCGGCCCGGCTCGCCGGCGTGGAGGCGTTCGTGAACCTGAACGGCGCGACCATCGGCCGGCGCTGGACGGGGGAGCGCAAGCGGGAGATCCGCGAGTCCCGCGTCCGCCCCACGGAACTGCTCGCCCGCACGGCCGCCGCGCTCGAGCCGCGGCCGGCGGCGCTCGTCTGCGCGGGCGGCGTGGGGATCTACGGCGACCGCGGCGACGAGGTGCTCACCGAGGAGTCGCCGCCGGGGACGGGCTTCCTCGCCGAGGTCGGGACGGCCTGGGAGGCGGCCGCGCAGCCCGCGCGCGACGCCGGCGTGCGCGTCGTCAGCTTCCGGCAGGGACTCGTGCTCACGCGGCGCGGCGGGGCGCTCCAGCGGCTGCTCACCCCGTTCCGCCTCGGCCTGGGCGGCCCCGTCGGAAGCGGCCGGCAGTGGTGGAGCTGGGTCGCGCTCGACGACGTGCTGGAGGCCTACGCCTTCGCGCTCGAGGGCGACCTCTCCGGCCCGGTCAACCTCTGCTCCCCCAACCCGGTGACGAACCGGCAGTTCGCGAAGGCGCTGGGGCGGGCGCTCCGCCGGCCGGCCGTCCTCCCGCTGCCCGCGCTCGCCGTGCGGGCGCTCTTCGGGGAGATGGGCGAGGAGGCGCTCCTCGCCGGGCAGCGGGCGCTGCCCGCCCGCCTGCTCGACGCGGGCTTCGCGTTCCGCTACCCCGAGCTCGAGGCGGCGCTCCGGCGCGCGCTCGAGCTTTGAGGGTCGGGCGCGGGGGCCGGTCCCGCAGGACCGGCCCCCGCCCCTCCTACGGCGTCACGACCGGGCAGCTCGCCGCGGGCGTGCACACGATGCGCCCCTGGATCGCGGGCTGAGCGGCGACCTGGCCGCCACGTAGCTCGCGACGACCTCGTCGAGGACGTCGCGGGTGGTGCAGCGGCCGACGAAGCTCGGGTAGCCGTCGCCGCCGCTCGCGGTGAAGTCGTTGGTCGCGAGCGTGTACTGGCCGCCGCTCAGGTCGACCGGCGGGCCGGTGCAGGAGCCGTCCGCGGCCTGCCGGACGACCCCGGTCACCCGGCTCCCCGCCGGCGCCGTGATGTTGTAGGTGAAGCACAGCCCGGACACCTGCGGGAACCGGCCGTCGGCGGCGGGCATCGCGGACACGCCCCGCTCGAGCATCGACTTGAGCTCCGGGCCGGTGACCGTCAGCGTCACCCCGACGTTGCCGAAGGGGAGCACGCTCAGCACCTGGCCGCGGGTGATCGGGAACGGCGGCGGCGTGTACGACGGGCAGAAGTCGCCCGGGTTGTCGGTCGTCGGGCAGGTGAGGTCCGCCCGCAGGCCGCCCGAGTTGGTGAGCGCGAAGTCCGTGCCGTACGTCGCGCGCAGGGCGTCCGTGACCACGTTGCCGACGAGCGACTCGCACGTCCGGCCGGCGCTCTGGCCGCACGCGTCGGCGCGCGAGATGAAGCGGGTGGAGACGCCGATGACGCTTCCCAGGATCGGCGCGAGCTGGGCGTTCAGCTGGTCGATGCGCGCCTGGATCGCCGGCTCGGGCCTCACCCCGACGTTCCACGGGCGATGGAAGTCCGCCGTCTTGTAGACGACGCGCCCCGCGCTCGCGTCGAGGACGAGGCGGACGCGGGTGAAGCGGATCCCCTTAGAGCGGTTCTCGACGACGAGGACGCCGTTCGGCCGGGTGGCCAGCACCTGGAAGTCGGTGTGGTCGCCGATGACGAGGTCGACGCCGCGGAGGGCGTCGGCGAGCTCGACGAGCGGGCCGGTCGGGCTCGTCAGCGTCCCGCCCGTCGCCCCGTCGTGGCCCATGACCACGATCACCTTGGCGCCCTTCGCCCGCAGCGCGTCCACCTCCGCCTGCACGCGGGGCAGACGCGGCTGC
Organism: Gaiellaceae bacterium; assembly: GCA_035574655.1. GTDB lineage: Bacteria > Actinomycetota > Thermoleophilia > Gaiellales > Gaiellaceae > GMQP-bins7. The sequence continues at coordinate 3,311 of DATLYP010000074.1, read as the reverse complement.
ACCGTGAAGTGGGAGAACGCGTTCGGGAAGACGAGCGAGGGCGCGTCCTCGTTCGTGAACCCGACCAGGCCGAGCTTGCCGCCCTCCACGTTGAAGGTCACGGAGGGCTTCCACTCGGGCGGCGTGCGCCCGTTCGGGCCGACGACGTTCGCGGACACGTACGGGAACGTGGCGAGCGGGATCAGCTCCGTCCGCAGGTACTGCTGGCCCTTGTCGAAGTTGTGGTTGCCGAGGCCGTCGGCCGAGAAGCCCATCAGGTTCATCAGCTCGATCGTCGGCTTGTCGCCGAAGAACGACGAGATGGGCGGGGTCGCGCCGACCGAGTCGCCGGCGGCGACGGTGAAGTGGTCCTTCGCCGCCTCCGCCCGGTAGGCGTCGAACCAGGTCTTGAGAAACGCCGCGCCTCCGATCGCGAAGCTCGGGTTGCTCGCGCCGGGCCCGCCGACGTTGTCCGCCGCCTCGGTCAGCGGCACGAGCTGCCCGTGGTAGTCGGAGATGTCGAGGAAGGTGATCTCCTTGTACCGCCCCTGGCCTTCGGTCAGGCGGTAGAGGATCTTCCCGCGCGCGTTGTGCGGGCCGGGGATGCCCATCAGGAACGCGATCGTGGGCGCGACGTCGATCGCGCGGACGCCGGGCACGGGCCCCTGCCTGCGGATGCCCGGGCCGGCGGCGATGAACGTCCCGTGCATGTTGACGTTGCGCTCGAGAGCGACCAGGTCGGGCAGGTACCCGTGCTGGCCGAAGAACTGCGAGAACGCGATCAGCTGCCCCGGGGTCGCCGCGTCCGTCTGGTAGGGCGGGCGGAAGACGACGACGACGTCGCCCGAGCGGCTGGGATGGAGCGCGTCGACGCCTTGGACGTCGCGGAGCTCCTCCTTGGTGAAGACCGCCTCCACGACCTTCTGCCGGCCGGGGAGGTTCGGGTCGTCCAGGTTCTCGAAGTAGTCGACGATCCGGTCGCGGACGCTCTCGTAGCTCGCAGCCGGCACCTGGGGCGCGTTCGCCCCGCCCGGGTCGCGCCCGGCGAGGTCGATGTAGATCTGGGCCGTGCGGCCCGCGTGGCACTCCTTGGCCAGGGTGGCCGCGACCGCGCGGCAGTTGGACGACTGCTCCGGCCGAGGCCGAGGTCGGCGAGGGCCTTCGAGACGTTGACCGTGTACCACTGCGGGGCGAAGCCGTGGTCGGAGGAGACGAAGGTGGTCGCGTCCCCGCCGGCGAGCTCGCGGGCGAGCGCGAGCGTCTCGTCCGCCTCCGCGTAGGCGGAGCGGATGTACCCCTCGCGGATCGCCACCCGGCCGTCGGGCGGGCCGGAGGCGTCGAGGTTGTCGTAGTACGGGTTCGGGTTCCCGTCCAGGTCCGTGGGCGTGACGAGGCCCAGGAACTGGTGGCTGAACTCGTCGGTCACGGGGTTGCCGACCGAGAGCAGGTCCGGCTCGACCCCGAGCCCGGGCAGCGTGCCGCCGGAGACGGTCGGCACGGGGTCGTCCCCGAGGATGTAGCGCAGGTACGCGAAGTGGGCGTCCTTCCAGAAGAGGCCCTACTCGACGTACGTGTCCTCGTCGACGATCCCCGCCTCGAGCGGGGCGAAGTCGGCCGCCGTCGAGGTCGGGAACTGCGCGTTCAGCGTCTCCTCGAAGCCGGCCGACCCGGCCGGGCCGAGCGCGTTGTAGGTCGCGTTGGCGCGCGTGAGCGAGGTGAAGTAGAGGCGAAACCGGGAGAGGTCGGGGGCGAGGTCGATCGCCTTGACGTAGAAGCCCGCCGTGCGGCCGTCGGTCAGCCTCCACTTCACGTCCGCCCACTGCCCGCGCGCCAGGGTGGCGACCGCCTTGCTCCCGTCCTTGCCGTCCGCGCCGTTCACGACCAAGGCGCGGTCGTAGGTGGTCGCCCCGTCGTTCGTCGAGTCGAAAACGTGTTGGGCGGGAAGCCCTGGAGGAGGCCGTTTTGGCCCTTGACCCCCTCCGCCATCAGCTCCGCCATCGTCGGCATCGACCCCTGGGCCGCGTACCGGTCGACGAGATCCGGCCGCATCCCGTCGGCGGCGAAGAGGACGACCTTCTCCGCGAGCGGCCAGCGGGGCTCGCCGGCGGCCTCTGCTCCTCCGGCGGCGGCGACGACGGTGATCGCTGCGAGCAGGCACGCGGCTGCCGCCCGCGCGGGCGAACCTTGGCCTGTCATCTTCCCTCCCCTTTCACGAGCCGGACTGAACTGCGCGACTCTAGCGCTCCCGAAGGCCGCGCGCTGCCCGGCCGCGCCGCACCGTCGAGGACAATGGGCGGGTGCCCGAGCTCGCGGCTCTCGGCTGGGACGATGCGTGGGAGACCGCCTTCGAGCCCTACCGGCGGCAGGGCCTCGCGCCCGCGCGCGTGGCCGTCCCTCACCGCGCCGCCTACGACGTGTTGACCGCGGACGGGGAGGCGCGGGCGCGGCTGCCCGGGCGCCTGCGGCACGAGGCCCGCGGGCGGACGGAGCTGCCCACGGTCGGCGACTGGGTCGCGCTCGAGGCGCGCGACGGGAGCCTGCCCGCGATTCGGGCCGTGCTGCCGCGGAGGACCGCCTTCGTCCGCCGGCTCGCGCCCGAAGGGGGCAGGCCCGGGCGGGAGCAGGTCGTGGCCGCGAACGTGGACGTGATGTTCGTCGCCGCGTCGCTCGGCGAGGAGCTCGACCCGCGGCGGCTGGAGCGCTACCTCGCGCTCGTGCGGCAGGGCGGGGCCCGGCCGGTGCTCCTCCTGACGAAGGCGGACCTGCACGAGCGGCCCGAGCGCGCGGAGGCCGAGGCGCGCGCGCTCGTGTCCGACGTCCCCGTCCACGCCGTCTCCGCCCGCACCGGCCGCGGGCTGGACGCGCTGCGCTCGTACCTCCCGCCCGGCGTCACGGGCGCGCTCCTCGGCCCCTCGGGCGTGGGCAAGTCGACGCTCGTCAACGCGCTCGTCGGCGAGGAGGTGGTCGCGACGGGCGAGGCGGGGCGCGACGGCGTCGGCCGGCACGTGACCACGCGGCGCGAGCTCGTCCTCCTCCCGGACGGGGGGCTGCTCATCGACAACCCCGGGATGCGCGAGCTGCACCTGACCGCCGATCGGGAGGCGCTCGCGCAGACGTTCTCCGACATCGCCGAGCTCGCCGCAGGGTGTCGCTTCTCCGACTGCCGACACGAGGCGGAGCCGGGCTGCGCGGTGCGCCAAGCGCTCGCCGAGGGGCGGCTCGCGCCCGAGCGCTGGCGGATCTACCGGGCGCTCGCTCGGGAGCTCGCGGAGGACGAGGCGCGGGCCCGGCGCCGCCGTTCGCCCCGCGGCCGGCGGTAGCCGGGCCGGCCG
>DATLYP010000073.1:0-10067 GCA_035574655.1 Gaiellaceae bacterium | reverse complement strand
CTCGATCCGCGCACCATCGTCTCAGCCGCCCCCCACGACCGCGGACACACACCCTTCCACGCCCTACGCACCCTCGAGCGGCCGAAATCGCGGGCCCAGGTGTGCCTCTCAGCCCCCTACCGCAGGATCCGGGTAGCTACCCGCGGGGGGCGAGCTCGGGGCGGCGGCCGAGCGTCACGGTCACCGTCTTTCGCTTCCCGTCGCGGACGATCTCCAGCTCGATGCGGTCTCCCGGGTCGTGCTCGGAGATGATCGCGCGCAGCTCCTCGATGGAGGTCACCCGCTTGCCGTCCGCGGAGACGATGATGTCCCCTCCCAGGGTGTACGTCTCGCCGGCGACCACGACCTCGGTGTCGCCCGGGCGGAGACCTGCCTTCTGGGCGCCGCTGTCGCGCGTCACCTCGACGACGAGCACGCCCGCGTCCACCGGCAGGTTGAAGGTCTCGACGAGGTCCTTCGTGATCGACTGGCCCTGGATCCCCAGGAAGGCGTGCTCGGCGCGGCCCGTGCGGAGGATCTGCGCGAGCACGTCCTTGACGGTGTTCGAGGGGACGGCGAAGCCGATGCCCACGTTGCCCTGGGAGAGGCCGCCCGTCTCGATCTGCGTGTTCACCCCGATCACCTGGCCGCGCATGTTGAGCAGCGGCCCGCCCGAGTTCCCCTTGTTGATGGGCGCGTCGGTCTGGATGACGTGGTCGATGACGAAGCCCGCAGGCCCCTGGATGAGCCGCTGCACGGCGCTCACGATCCCCGCCGTGACCGTCCGGTCGAGGCCGAACGGGTTCCCGATCGCGACCACCTGCTCGCCCACCCGCACCGTGTCCGAGTCGCCGAGGGAGAGTGGCGTGAGCGCGCTCGCGGGCACGTCCACGCGCAGCACGGCGAGGTCGGTGGAGCGGTCGACGCCGACCACCTCGGCCTCGACCGTGTCCCGGTTGGAGAAGCTGACCCGGATCTCGTCCGCGCCCTCGATGACGTGGAAGTTGGTCACGATGTGCCCCGCCTTGTCCACCACGAAGCCGGAGCCGAGCGCGGACGCGTCCACGGGCAGGGACAGCCCGCGCGGGCCCGCAGCGGTGATCTGCACGACCCCCGGCGCGGCCCGCTCGTAGATCTCGTTGATCGTCATCGCGCCCGTCCGCGGCGGCGAGCTGCTCGCGGGCTCGACGACGGTCTCGCGGACGACCGTCGTCGTCCCGCCGAGCTCGCCGAGGGCGGCCACCGCGCCCACCGCGGCCGCTGCTCCGAGCGCCGCGGCCGCGGCGAGCGCGGCGAACGCCTGCCAGGAGGGGAGGGAGGGCATGCGCCCTCCCTTATAGACGCGTCCGGGTGAACGGCGCGTTGCCGGCGGTTAAGAGTCCATTCACGCTTCCCGCTCCGCGCCCGCTCATCCGGCGAGGAGCCCGGTCGCGTACATGACCGCGACGCCGGCCAGGAAGCCGCTGAGCGCGTAGCCGGAGGTGAGCCCTCCGGGCGCGCTGCGCGCGACGTAGCGGCCCACCTCGACCACGACCTGGAAGGCGGCGCCGGCGGCGACCGCGAAGAAGAGGACGCCGAGGACGTCGCTCGTCACGTAGCCGCCGAGCCAGGCGCCCGCGATCGTGGGCGCGCCGGCGACGAGCGCCAGGGCGGCGAGGGCGAGGAGCGTCGCCCGCGACCGGGCGAGGGGAGCGGCGATCCCCAGCCCCTCGGTCACGTTGTGCACCATGAAGCCGACGATCAGGAAGGTGCCGAGCTGCAGCTCCCCGACCGCGAAGGAGGCGCCGATGGCGAGCCCCTCCCCCAGGTTGTGGACGCCGATCCCGATCGCGACGAGCAGCGCGAGCGCGAGGCCTGTCGCCGTCCCCCCGCCGCCGAGGCGCCCGGCGAGCGCGGTCATGCCGAGGAAGCTGAGCGCCACCCCGAGGAGGACGAGGCCGCTCCCGCCGAGCGCGGAGGGGAGCGCCGCCTGCAGCTCGAACGCCTCCGCGAGCGCCTCCACGCCGAGGAAGGCGAGCAGGCCGGCGGTGAAGGCCAGGAACGCGCCCAGCCAGGCCGCCCCCGCCTGCCGCAGCGCGGGCAGCCAGAGCAGCCCGAGGGCCACCGGGACGACGCCGACGAGGGTCCCGATCAGCGCGTACCCGAGAAACCCGCGCAGCGAGGGCCGGGGGGTCTCCACCGCGGCCGCGATCTCCTTCGTCGTCTCGATCCCGGTCGCGCTCGTCACCCCGACGGAGATCGGCTCGCCCTCGACCCAGTCGTAGGGGACGACGATCGTGCTCGAGCGCAGCCGGCCGAGCGTGCGCGGCCCCTCCAGCCGATAGGGGACGATCGCCTCGTCCACGTTCACGTTCGCGATCGTCAGCTCCTGCGGCTGCGGGTTGCGGACGGTGATGCGGATCTCGCCCGGGCGGAACTCGACGCGGCGGATGTCGAACTCGTCGGGCGGGGGCGGGTTGCGCCCTACGAGCTCGACGAGCGAGGAGCCGCTCGTGACGACGACGCCGACGGCGAGGGCGAGCAGGAGGACGGGCACGAGCGCCCACAGGCGCCAGCCGGCGGCGCGCAGCGCCTCGCTCCGCGCCTCCATCACTCGCCGACCTCGAAGAAGCCCATCCAGCCGAGCTCCGCGAACTCGGACTGGTGCGCGTGGAACATGAAGCGGCCGGGGTACGCGAAGCGGATCTCGAGCACGCCCCGCTGCCCCTGGCACTGCATGACGGTGTCCGTGTACTCCCACACCTCCCCGGTGCCCGTCGGCTGGTAGCGGAAGAACTCGCCGTGCAGGTGGAAGGAGTTGACGAGGTCGAACTCGGTCAGGTTGGCGAGGTAGACGCGCACGAGCTCGCCCCGGCGGACGCGGATCGGGTAGCGGGCGTAGTAGAAGGAGCGGCCGTTGACGGTGTAGAAGTTGTTCTCCTCGTCCCCGTCCGTGTCGAAGCCGTTCATGACCATGACGAGCTCGCGGGCGGGCGGCCGCGGCTCCTTGGGATCGACGATGAAGGCGCCGTAGAGGCCCTTGTGGATGTGCTTCTTGAGCGGCGTCGCATGGCAGTGGTAGAGGTGGAAGCCGGCCGGCTGCGCCTCGAACTCGTACGTGAAGTCGCGGCCGGGCTCGACGATCTCGAAGACCCCGTCCATGTTCCCGGGGTGGATGCCGTGGAAGTGGATCGTGTGCGGGTGCGACCCCCGGTTGCGGAAGCGGACGCGGAGCAGGTCGCCCTCCGTGGCGCGGACGATCGGGCCGGGGACGGTCCCGTTGTACGTCCAGGCGGGGAAGAAGACGCCGGGCGCGATCTCGAGCTCCGCGTCGACCGCGGTCAGCGTGTACTCGCGCACCCGCCCGGGCCGGTAGGGGAGGGCCGGAGGCGGGTAGAGCAGATGGTCGAGATCGTGCGGGCCGCCGACCGCGGGCGCTTCCTCGCCGATCATGGCCGCGTGCCCGACCGCGCCCGTCCCATGGCTGACGGGGACTCGCTCGGCGCCGGGCGTGTGGGCGGCGTGGTCGTGGCCTCGGGCGTCCGCGTCGCCGTCGAGGGCCAGCCTGCCGACGAGCGGCGCGGCCGCGAGCGGGGCGGCGGCGGCGAGAAGACGACGGCGAGTCAGACGCGATTTAGGCATCACTAAGTCAGATGGGTAGTGTACTCTCAATCCCTTATGCCGGCAAGCGAGCTCACCGTCGCCGTCCAGGACTACCTGAAGGCGATCTACGCCCTCGAGTCGGCGGGCGCGCGGGTCACCACGTCCGCGCTCGCGGCGCACATGGGGGTGAGCGCGCCTTCCGCGACGGCGATGACGAAGCGGCTCGCGAACCTCGGCCTCGTCGAGCGCGCCCCCTACCGGGGCGTGCGGCTGACGGAGGCCGGCCGGCGGGGCGCGCTCGAGGTGCTCCGGCACCACCGCCTGCTCGAGCGCTACCTCGTCGACCGCCTCGGCCTCTCCCTGCACGAGGTGCACGCGGAGGCGGAGCTGCTCGAGCACGCGCTCTCCGAGGAGCTGGAGGCGAAGATCGACGAGGAGCTCGGCTTCCCCACCCGCGACCCGCACGGGGACCCGATCCCCGACCGCGAGCTGCGCGTGGAGCCGCCACGGGGACGGAGCCTGGCGGAGGTGGGCGCGGGGGAGCGGGCCTCGGTCGAGCGGGTGCCGGACGGCGATCCCGAGCTGCTCCGCTACCTCGCGGAGCTCGGCCTCCTCCCCGGGCGGGAGGTGGAGGTGGTCGCGCGCGCCCCCTTCCAGGGCCCGATCACGATGCGCACGGAGACCGGCGAGCACGCGATCTCCCGCGAGCTCGCGGCGCGCGTGGCCGTCTCCTGAGCGCGCCCGCGCCGCTCAGGCGGCGGCGAGCTCGAGCCGCACCGTGCGCACCGTCCGCTCCCGCTCCGGGCCGAGCGCCTCGTCCAGCGTGCGCTCGAGCTCCCCGGAGGCAAGGAGCTCCTCGACGATGTCCGCGCCGCCGATCAGCTCCCCCTTGACGAAGACCTGGGGGATCGTCGGCCAGCCGGAGAGCGCGGAGAGCTCCTGCCGGATGCGCGGGTCGGGGAGGATGTCCACCGCGGTAATCGGCGCCCCCGCCGCCTGCAGGGCGGCGAGCGCCCGGTAGGAGTTGCCGCACATGACGAGCTCCGGCGTCCCCTTCATGAAGAGGGCGACCGGCTCGCTCTCGATCACGTCCCGGATCTGCTCGCGCAGCGTCTTCATGCGCTTCCTTTCGTCTTGATGCGGAGCTCGTGGATGGAGCCGTCCCGGAGGTAGTCGGCGAGCGCGTCGTTCACCCGCCGGTGCTGCTCGAGGAGGGGGAGACCGACGAAGCCGGGGCTCGCCACCGTGACCTGGAAGTGGTCGCCCGTCCCCGTGCGATCCTCGACCACGACCTCCACCGCGTCGGGGAACGCCCGCAGGAGCGCCTCCCGGATCGTCTCCGCCTCCACCCCCGCGATGCTACCCGCCGCTACGCTCGCCGCCGGTGCCCCGTCCGCGCGCACGCTACCTCGTCTCCCTGCCCGAGCGCCTGCTGCGCACGCTCGCCGCGCTCGCGGGCGGGGCCGCGCAGGAGACGGCCGAGCTCCTCCTCCCCCGCCTCCTCCGCCGCTCCCGCCTGTACGAGGCCACAGCGAGGAACCTGCTCCGGATCGCCGTCGAGCTCGTAGGCGGCGTCGAGCGGGGCACCGCGGCGGCCGAGGAGGTCGAGCCCTCGCCGAGCCGGCTGGCGGCGCGGAAGACGGCGGGGAACGTGGTCGAGCTCGGTTCCATCGCCGCCTTCGGCTTCTCCCCCCTCTGGCTGCTCGCCGCGGCCGCCGACGTCACCCGCGGGACGCGCGTCTACCTCGACGCGCTCGTCGGGGAGCTGAAGGCGGCCGGGGTGCTCGCCCCCGAGGCGGAGCTCCGCTCCGTGGACGAGCTGCTCGCCGCGCTCGAGGGCGCGAGCGGGACGGGCGCCCGCCTGATCGACATCCCCCCGCTCGAGCTCGAGGGGCTTCGCCGCTCGCTCGCCGAGCTGCGCGAGGACGCCGCCGCGCTGCCGAGCGCGGAGGAGCTCGCCGCCGTCTACCGGGCGCTCGTCCGGGAGGCGGAGCGGGAGGAGCGGAGCCTACTCGAGGTCTCGGCGGGGATAGGGCTCGCCTTTCTCACCGCGGCCCGGAAGGTCGGCCGCGCGCACGTGCTCGAGCCCTACGCCGAGGACCTGCGCCCCCTGCGCGAGGAGGGGTTCGCCGCCTACGCGCGGCGGGTGGGGCGGCCGTACCTGGAGGCGGCGCGCCGCCACCTCGAGCCCGGCCGCCCCACGCTGATCGAGCGCGGTCTCGAGCGGCTGGGCAGGCGGAAGCTGCTTGAATCGGGCCGGATGGCGCACCCCGACTCCTTCGGCGCCCGCACCCGGCTCTCGCTCGCCGGCCGCGAGCTCGAGCTCTTCCGCCTGGACGCACTCCAGGAGCGCTGGGACGTCTTCCGGCTCCCGTACACGCTGCGCGTCCTGCTCGAGAACGTGCTCCGCCACGAGGACGGGGTCACGGTGACGGCGGAGGACGTGGAGGCGGTCGCGGGCTGGGTCGCGAGCGCCGAGCCCTCCCGGGAGATCTCCTTCACCCCGGGCCGCGTCCTCCTGCAGGACTTCACCGGCGTCCCCGCCCTCGTCGACCTCGCCGCTATGCGCGACGCCATGCGCGAGCTGGGCGGCGACCCGGCCCGCATCAACCCGCAGCTCCCGGCCGAGCTCGTGATCGACCACTCGGTGCAGGTGGACGAGTTCGCCACCCGGCTCGCGCTCGTCCGCAACGCCGAGCTCGAGTTCGAGCGGAACCGGGAGCGGTACGCGTTCCTGCGCTGGGGGCAGAAGGCGTTCGAGAACTTCAAGGTGGTGCCGCCGAGCACGGGGATCGTGCACCAGGTGAACCTCGAGTACCTGGCCCGGGTCGTGGAGGAGCGGGACGGCGTCGCCTTCCCCGACACGCTCGTCGGCACCGACTCGCACACGACGATGGTCAACGGCCTGGGCGTGCTCGGCTGGGGCGTGGGCGGGATCGAGGCGGAGGCGGCGATGCTCGGGGAGGCGATCTCCATGCTCGTCCCCCAAGTGGTCGGCTTCCGGCTGACGGGGTCGCTGCCCGAGGGGGCGACCGCGACCGACCTCGTCCTGACCGTGACCCAGATCCTGCGCGAGACGGGCGTGGTGGGGAAGTTCGTCGAGTTCTTCGGGCACGGCCTTGCCGGGCTCCCGGTCGCCGACCGGGCGACGATCGGGAACATGTCCCCCGAGTACGGGGCGACCTGCGGCTTCTTCCCCGTGGACGAGGAGACGCTCCGCTACCTGCGCCTAACCGGCCGCGCCGAGGAGCAGGTCGCGCTCGTGGAGGCGTACTGCAAGGAGAACGGGCTCTGGCACGACCCGGAGGAGCCCCCCGTCTACTCGCAGGTGCTCGAGCTCGACCTCGCCACCGTCGAGCCGTCCCTCGCCGGTCCCCGCCGGCCCCAGGACCGGGTGCGCCTACGGGAGGCGAAGGAGGCGTTCCTCGCCGCGCTCCCCAGCTTCGGGGTGGACTACGGGAACGCGCAGGACGAGGCGGTCGCGGAGTCCTTCCCCGCGAGCGACCCGCCCGCCCAGGTCGCGCCCGGGCACGGGCCGCTCGAGGCGGATGCGACCGTCCCCGTCCCGGCGGTCACGGTCGCCGAGCGCCAGCCGGGGGTGGAGGTGACGCTGGACGGCGAGACGTTCCGGCTCGGCCACGGCTCGGTCGTCATCGCCGCCATCACCTCCTGCACGAACACCTCCAACCCAGCGGTCATGGTCGGGGCCGGGCTACTCGCGAAGAAGGCGGTCGAGCGCGGCCTGCGCCGGCAGCCGTGGGTGAAGACGAGCCTCGCCCCCGGGTCCAAGGTCGTCACCCGCTACTACGACGAGGCGGGCCTCACGCCGTACCTGGAGGCGCTCGGCTTCCACACGGTCGGCTACGGGTGCACGACCTGCATCGGGAACTCGGGCCCGCTGCCGGAGCCGATCTCCCGCGCCATCGCGGAGGGCGGGCTCGTCGTCTGCTCGGTGCTCTCCGGCAACCGCAACTTCGAGGCGCGCATCCACGGCGAGGTGAAGGCGAACTACCTCGCCTCGCCGCCGCTCGTCGTCGCCTACGCGCTCGTGGGGCGGATGGACGTCGACCTGCTGCGCGAGCCGCTCGGGGTGGGCGCGGACGGCGAGGAGGTGTTCCTCTCCGACATCTGGCCCTCGCGGGAGGAGATCGAGGAGGTGGTCGCGGGCACGATCGGCCGGGAGATGTTCCGCGAGACGTACGCGGACGTCTTCACCGGCGACGAGCGCTGGCGCTCGCTGCCCGTCCCCGAGGGCGAGCTCTTCGCCTGGGACCCGGCCTCGACCTACGTGCGCCGGCCGCCCTACTTCGAGGGGATGCCGCGGGAGCCGGGGCGCGTGGAGGACGTCGTCGGCGCCCGCTGCCTCGTCGTGCTCGGCGACTCGGTCACCACCGACCACATCTCGCCCGCGGGCGCGATCCGCCCCGACTCCCCGGCCGGCCGCTACCTGCTCGAGCGCGGGGTCGAGCGGCGCGACTTCAACTCCTACGGCTCCCGGCGGGGGAACCACGAGGTGATGGTGCGGGGCACGTTCGCGAACGTGCGCCTGCGCAACCTGCTCGTCCCCGGCTCGGAGGGCACGTGGACCCAGCACCTGCCCTCGGGCGAGGAGATGACGATCTTCGAGGCGGCGGAGCGCTACCGGGCGGAGGGGGTTCCCCTGCTCGTGCTCGCCGGCAAGGAGTACGGGTCCGGCTCCTCCCGCGACTGGGCGGCGAAGGGCCCGCGGCTGCTCGGCGTGCGCGCGGTGCTCGCCGAGAGCTACGAGCGCATCCACCGCTCCAACCTGCTCATGATGGGCGTGCTCCCCCTCCAGTTCCTGCCCGGCGAGAGCCGCGAGTCGCTCGGCCTCAGCGGGCGCGAGGAGTTCTCCATCCTCGGGGTCGAGAACGCGGAGGCGCGGGAGGTGACGGTGCGCGCGGACGGCAAGGAGTTCCGCGCCACGGTGCGCCTGGACACCCCCCGCGAGCGCGAGTACGTGCGCCACGGCGGGATCCTCCCCTACGTGCTGCGCCGGCTCCTCGCCGAGTAGCGCCTCCCTGCAGGCGGGCCCGCTGCGGCGGGCCCGGGCCCGCCCTTCTCCCGCGGTAGGCTCGGCCGCATGGCGGCGCCGGAGCGGCTCCCGGGGAGCTGGGGGATCGACCCCGTGCCGGAGCGGCTGCGGGTGCTCGGCGGCCTCGACGTCGGGCTCCTCTGGGGGAACCTGGGCGTCTCCCTGCTCGTGATCGTGGCCGGGGCGGCGCTCGTCCCCGCCCTCTCCCTGCCGGACGCCCTCCTCGCCATCCTCCTCGGCTGCCTGCTCGGCAACCTGCTGCTCGGCCTCGCCGGGCTGATCGGGGCGGACGCGCGCGTGCCGGGGATGGTGCTCATGCGCGCCTCGCTCGGGCAGCGGGGCTCCTACCTGCCGACGGCGGTGAACGCGCTGCAGGGGCTCGGCTGGTCGGTCTTCGAGCTTCTGGTCATCGCGACCGCGGCCGCCGCCCTCTCCGACGAGCTCGTCGGCGTCCGGGCGCAGTGGCTGTGGACGCTCGTCTTCGGCGCCGTCGCGCTCGCGCTCGCCCTGCTCGGGCCGATCGGCTTCGTCCGCCGCGTCGTGCGCAGGGTGGCCGTGTGGACCGTCCCCCTCGCCCTCCTCTACCTCACCTGGTGGGCGCTCGCGGAGGCCGATGTGGGCGCGCTCTGGCAGGCGCCCGGCGAGGGCGGGCTATCCGTCTGGCAGGGGGCGGACGTCGTCGTCGGGATCACCGTCTCCTGGGCGCCGTACGCGGCCGACTACACGCGCTTCGCCCGCACCCGCGGCGGCGCCTTCGCGGGGACCGCGCTCGGCTACCTCGTCCCCGACGCCTGGCTGCTCGCGCTCGGCGTGCTCCTCGTCCTCTCCCGCGACCTCGCCGACCCGGCGGCGCTCCCCGCCGCGGTCGCCGCCGCCGGCCTCGCCGCCCTGCTCGCGCTCGCCGCGCTCCTCGTCACGGAGACGGACGAGGCGTTCGCGAACATCTACTCGGCCGCCGTCTCCCTCCAGAACCTGCTCCCGCGCGCGCCGCAGCCGCTTTTGATCGCGCTCGTCGCCGCCGCCGCCGTCTGCGGGGCGCTCGTCGTCGACCTCGTCGCCTACCAGACGTTCCTGCTCCTGCTCGGCTCGCTGTTCGTACCCCTCTTCGCCGTCCAGCTCGCGCACTGGCTCGCCTCGGACGCCCGCTACTCCCGCGAGGACGTGTTCGGCTCCCCCGCCTGGCGGCCCGGGCTCGTCGCCGCCTGGCTCGCCGGCGTCGCCCTCTACCAGTGGCTCACCCCGACGGGGCCCGGCTGGTGGACCGCGCTCGTCGCCCGCCTCGACCCGCCCGAGTGGGGGATCGGGGCGACCGTGCCCAGCTTCCTCGCCGCCTTCGTCCTCGCCGGCGCCGTCTCCCTGCGCTCCCGGCGCGTGCAGGCGGGCGCGGCGCCCGCGTGATCGCCGTCCTCGGCCCGCTCACCTGGGACGTCGTGGACGACGCCCCGCCCCGCCC
>DATLYP010000072.1:0-7391 GCA_035574655.1 Gaiellaceae bacterium | reverse complement strand
CTCTTCGCGCCCCGCCGCCTCCCCGAGCTCGTGCGCGCCCTCGTCGAGCAGGGCCCGCCGCCGGCGCCGCTCGACGCCGGCCTCTAGCGGACGCCCCGGGCGGCCGCGCTCCCGGCCGAGAGCCGCTCCGCGTACCCGCCGAGCACGACGTCCCAGCCGCTCTCGTAGCCGCCGCGCTCGGCCTCGTCGGCCACCTTCTCCCAGCCGCGGTGCTCCAGATCGACGCGGGTGGCCGCGCCCTCCGCGGTGAAGCGCACCTCGATCTCGGTACCCAGGGTCTTCGCGCTCACCTCCCAGGCGAGCACGAGGCGGCGCGGCGGCTCGATGGCGACGACCGTCGCCCAGCGGCCGCGCTCGCCGTTCGGACCGACCTCGTAGACGCCGCCGCCCGCCTGCGGCTCGAGCACGACCTCGCGCACCTCCCCGGGCCGCAGCGCGAACCGATCGGTCGGCCACCACGCCCCGATCTCCTCGGTGAAGACGCGGAACGCCTCCTCCACCGGGCACTGGACGGTCAGCGTCTTGCGGATGGCGTCGGCTGCGAGCGCCTCGCTCATGGTGTCGCTCCTTTCCTCTCGCGTCTCTCGGCGGCCGCCGCGAAGCGGGCGAGCGCCTCGTCCCAGAACAGGTCGACCCACTCGCGAAGCGCGGCGACACCGGTCGCCTCGAGCTCGTACAGGTGCCGCGTCCCCGCCCGCCGGTGGGTCACGAGCCCGGCCTCCTCCAGCACGCGCAGGTGCTGCGAGACGGCCGGCCGGCTGACCGGCAGCTCCGAGGCCAGCTCGCCGACGGAGCGCGGGCCGCCCCGGAGCAGCTCGAAGACGCGCCGGCGGGTCGGGTCGCCGAGCGCGTCCAGCGGGTGCATTGCGTTAGCGTGCACTTACCGTAAGTTACAGCTTACAGATGTGCTTGTCCAGTGGCCCTTGAGCTCGTGCGTTCAGGTCCAATCCAGAGCGGCAAACCCGCGCGACCCCGCGCAGCAAGCGTCATCGCGGCCAGCCCCAGGCGTGACTACGCGGGGAGCTTCGGCTGAGACGCGCGCTCGAGCCTGACCGAGGTGTCGTAGAAAACCGCGCTTCCGCCGGTGAGGTCGGCGAGGCACGTGTTCTTCAGATGGGGGTCGACGCGCATCGCCGCGTTGCCGTGGAACCCGTTCGCCCGGCGAGGATCGGCCCGCACGGTCTCGCCGTCGACCACGATGTCGGTGGCGCCGTAGGCCCAGTGGCCGTGGCCGAGCGAGAAGGCGACCGTGCCGGGACGCAGGCCCTCGATGACCTTGATCTTTCCGACCATCGGCCAGGCTCGCCCCTCGCCGAGCGGCCACACGCCGTCCGGGTTCGTCGCCGAGACGAGACGCGCCCAGTCGCCGTCCCGGAAGCCGAGCTCGCGCGCCGTGCGCGAGTTGAGCAGGAGGTGGTTCTCCGGCAAGAGGTCGAGTAGCCAGTAGTTCCCGCCCGTCCTCGACTTCGTGTGGGCGATCTCGCGGAACGTGATCAGCCGCAGCGGGAACTCGGGATCGAGGATGTCCTCGCCCGTGGACGACCGCGGCGCCGGCACGTAGACGGCCACGCCGGGGTAGTGCTCTCCGGTCATCGCGTTCACGGCCTTCGCGGTCTTCTCCTGGTAGAGGTTCAGCTGCTTCCCGTACGGGTTCTTCAGACGCTCGCCGTCGTATGCCGCGTCCTCGAACCTGCCGCCTCGCGAGAGGACGGTGACGGTTCGCCTCCACCAGTCGCTCCCGACGATCCTCTCGTACCGCGCCGGGTCGAACACCGTCTTCGGGAGATGGCGCCTCGAGGCCACGAAGAGCGCGAGCTCGTCGTCCGGGGCCGGTTGCACGGGGTTCCCCTCGTCGCCGGCCGCGACGTTGGCCGCGAGCAGCAGGTAGAAGTCCTCGGGTCGGGCGAGCGGTCGGCCCTCTCCGAGCCCGTCCGGCCCGAAGCCCGGCAGCCCGAGCTTCTCCGCCAGCCCGAACAGCATCGCCTCGAACGAGAGCGGCTGCCCCTCGCCGTAGACCGTCACGTTCTCGGTCAGGGGGGCGATCACCGGCTGCCGGATCGGCTGCACCTTCTCTACGACGTTCGGGTGCGAGCCGGCGAACTCCCACCGCTCGAGGTACGAGAGGTCGGGGAAGACGTAGTCGGCGTACATGGAGGTCTCGCCCACGACGAGGTCGCTCGTCACGAACAGGGGCAGCCGCTTCGGGTCGGCGAGGACCTCGATGTTGGTGTGGCCGGCCGGGAGGGCGTACACGGGCGTGCCCATGTACAGGAAGAGCGCCTTGACCGGGTACGGGTACGCGTCGCCGATCGAGGGGACGATCTCCTGGTAGACGTCGCTCGAGAGCGGGTACCACGGCCGCTTCGCCGGGTAGCCCTCGAAGATGGTCGTCTTCTCGTACGCGACGTCGTGCCGGATGCTGGAGATGCCGAAGGGCGTCATCCTCGCCGGGTGCATGCTCGGGATGTGGAACGGCATGCCCTCGATCGGCTCGCCGTCCTTGTCGCCCGTGATGCTGAAGGTCGTCGCCTTGGCGAGCCCGCCCTTCCAGTCGTAGTTGCCGATCAGCGCGTTGAGGCTGTTCCAGGCGACGACGTTCGAGTACCCGTTCGTGTGCTGCGAGACGCCGCGGTGCACGTCCGCGGCGGCCCGCTTGCCGTGGCTCGTGAACTCGCGGGCCAGCTCGACGATGTCCTCCACGGGGACGTCGACGATCTCCGCCCACTGCGGGAGCGTCTTGGAGAACGCCGACTCCGCGAGCAGTCGGAAGCCGCTCTTCGCCTCCGCGCCCGCGAGACGCGTGACGACGTCGAGATCGCCGACGACCGCAACCTCCTCGTCCGCCGGGTCGACGGCCACCGGCTTCCCGTCGACCAGCACGACGAAGCGGTCATAGGTGTAGGGCTTGCCCTTCGCGTCGAGGCGCTCCTCTGCCTTCCCGAGCCCGACCTCGGAGGCGCGTACGAGCTTGCCCGCGCTGTCTCCGCTCGTCCACACGAGCCAGGAGGCGTTCGTCCACGTCGTCTCGCCGTTCGCCTCCGCCGCCGCCTTGTTGGCGTTGCGCAGGAACGCGGCGTCGTAGCGCTCCTGCTCGACGATCCAGCGGATCATCGCCAGCGCGAGCGCTCCCTCCGAGCCGGGGCGGGCCGGAAGCCACTTCCACGCTTTGGCCGCGGTCTTCGACAGCCGCGGGTCGACGACGGCGATCTTCAGCCGTCCGCTGACGAGGCCGTCGGTGATCTGGCTCGTGCGGTACGGCGGGCCGTAGTTCGCCTCGAAGGGCGAGGAGCCGACGAAGATGACGAACTCGGCCCCGCCGGCGTCCGCCTGCCAGTAGGCCTTGACGCCCTTCTGCCAGCGCCCGTCGATCCACTGCTCGCTCATCGCCTTGCCGGCGAAGTAGAGGGAGCCCTGGCAGACGGTGGTGTGGCCGTGCGCGTTGATCGAGCCGAAGCTCTCCGAGATGAACCGCCGGAGGAGCTCGCCGCGCCCGCCCTTCAGGCGTCCCCATGCGAACACGACCTGGTTGTTCTTCGGGCCGAGGTCCGGGTGATCCGGGTCGATGAGGACGTCCAGGTGCTCGCGGTGCTTCGCCTTGAACTCGGCGACGGTGAGATCGCCCTCCCAGATCGCCTTCACGTCGTCCGCCATCGACTTCGCGAGATCCGGGTCGCGCAGCGCCCACAGCTCGGCGAGGCCCGGCACCCGACCCTCCCCGAAGTGGTCTCCGCCCTCGACGATCTCGGCGACCGCCTCCTCGAACTCGATCGTCTTCCAGCGGCCCGACCCGCGAGGCCCGTCGCGCTTCAACACCTTGCGGATGCGGTAGGGGTCGTAGGCGGTCTGGATGCCGGCCTGGCCCTTCGGGCAGATCCATCCGTCGACGGCCGCAGCCTGCGCGAGCCGGGTCTCGTACGGGAGGGGCGGCCTCATCGTCCACGGGGAGTACGGGTTGCCGTCGAGCTTGACGAGCACGCCGTCGATCAGCTTCGCCTTGATCCCGCACTGGGTGTTGCACTGCTGGCAGACGGAGAAGAGGATGTTCTCGGGCTTGGCGAGCTCGTACGGCGTCGAGCCGAGCGGGCTGTTCGAGCCGCCGCCCGGCTCGCCGAGCTCGTGCAGCGCCAAGGGGAGCTGAGAGGCGAGCAGGGCGCCGCCCGCGATTCCGACCTTGCCCAGGAAGGCGCTGCGCGTCTCCGCGCCGTCGCTCCCCGCCGGGAGGGCGTCGGGCTGCGCCGCGGCTCCGATCCGCGGCGGGACGAGGCGGTACCAGGCTCCGACCAGGCCGACGAAGAGCGCGCCGGCGAAGATCGACACGAGCCACTCCTGCAGCGTCGGGAAGTAGTCGAAGCTGAGCCCCGGACCGGTGTACGCCTCGTCGAGCCCTTCGAGCTGAGGGACCGCGAGCCCCGGGATGACGATGTTCAGCCGCACCGAGACGAGCGTGACGGCGACGAGCCCGGCCGCGACTCCGACCGCCGCGATCGTGCGCGGGCGCAGGAGGAGCAGGAGCGCCGGCACGAGGACGCCGAGGGTCACGTGCACGAGCCAGAAGACCCACCAGCGCGGTCCCGTGAGGACGAGATCCCAGGCGGCCCAGCCCGCCGCGGCCTGCGGGTGCTGCGTCCAGGCGATGCTCAGGTCGGCCCACTCGATGAGGGCGGCGATCGCCAGGAAGGCCAGCGTCAGGCGGCCGAGGAACGCGACCTCGCCCTCGTCGCCGTCGCGCTCGCCGGTGGTCAGGGCGGCGAACACGGTCAGGACCGCCGCGGCCGAGAGCAGCGCGGCTGCGATGAACAGGAGCGGGAGCAGGCCGGTGTGCCAGTACGGCCGCGAGCCGACGACGCCGAAGAGCGCTCCGGTCGCCCCCGAGACGGCGAAGGCCAGCACGCCGCCGACGAGAGCAAGCGGGCGGATCCACGCAGAGTCGATGCCCGGCGGCCCGTCGAGCCACGCCAGGCGGCGGTACCGCGCGAGCTCGCGCCGGTACGCGAGGACGAGCGTGACCGGCAGCAGGAGCCCGAAGGCCGTGTAGGAGGAGATCTCCCACGCCATGAGCGACGACGGGTTGCCGTACACGTACACCTTCCAGAAGCGCTCGAGATGGCCGAGATCGAGGCCGACCACGATCAGGCCCGAGAGGAGCGACGCGAACGAGACGACGAGGGCGGGCTTGCCGAGCGCGCGCAGCCGCTCGATCCTGAACACCTCGCCGGCGGCGAAGAGCATGTAGGCGCCGGTCGAGAGGCCGACGAACCACGCGTAGAGCGCGACCCACAAGCCCCAGGGGATGTAGCTCCCGAAGTCGGCGTGCTCGGACCAGAGGCGCCAGAGGACGCCGAGGGCGCCGAGCGTGAACGCGAGCGCCCAGATCGCGATCAGCGCGCGCTCGAGGTGGGTGCGGTTCATCGACGTCCCTCCTTCACGTGAGGTAGTACACGCGGGGCTGGGTGCCGAGCTCTTCCTTCAGGCGCCGCGCCTCGGGCCGGCCGATGAGCTCGGCGACGAGGCTGCGTGGGTCGTTCGCGTCGCCGAAGAACGTCGCGTGCCCGACGCAGCTCGTGACGCAGGCCGGGAGCTGGCCGGCCTCCAGGCGATGCAGGCAGAAGTGGCACTTGCGCGCGTTCCCGATCGGAGAGCCGCCGTCGGCGCGGCGGAAGCCCGCGTCGTACTCCGGGGAGGCCTGCTCCTCGTAGGGCTGCACCTGTGGTGTCCCCTCCGTATAGAACTCGCCCTTGTCGGTCGTCCGGGCCGAGTACGGGCACGCGGTCAGGCAGTAGCGGCACCCGATGCATTTGTCGTAGTCGATGGCGATCACGCCGTCGGCCCGGCGCCACGTCGCTCCGACCGGACACACGGGGGTGCAGGGCGGCTTCTCGCACTGCATGCAGGGCCGAGGGAGGAAGCGGCGCCGGACGTTCGGATACGTCCCCACCTCCTCCTTGACGACGGGCCGGTAGACCACGCCCGGCGGGAGCTGGTTCTCGGCCTTGCACGCGATCGTGCAGGCATCGCAGCCCGAGCACTTGCGCAGGTCGATCACCATCACCCACCGGCGTTCCCCGACCGGCTTGCGCATCGCCGCGACGAGCTCGCGCTGCATGCGCAGCAGGTCGCTCTCGCCTTCGACCGGCGCCGGGAGCGTGGGCAGCGCCTTGGGTGCGGAAGGGGAGGGGTTCGTCTCCAGCGGGGTCGTCTGCGCGCGGGCCGCCGTCGGAAGGATCGTGGCGACCGCGGCTGCAGCGCCCGTCATGCGCAGGAACTCGGCACGCGAGGTCGGCTCGGCGCCGGCCCGGATCGGTGCGCTCGGCCCGCAGGAGCTGGGCCCCGCGACCTCGGCGATGGCTTGGAGCGCGATCGCGAGCCCGTCGTCCGCGACGGTCGTGAGCACGTAACCGGTCGCGCCCGCCGAGAGGAGGTCGGCGCGCTCGTCGTCGTCCAGCCGGGACGCCAGCGCGACAACCGGCGCCGCCCCGCCTGCGAGACGCTCGCACGCGTCGATCGACGCCTCGCGCGAGGCGCCCAGCTCGAGGACGATGACGTCCGGAGCGAGCCGGTCGCGAAGCCGTACTCCTTCGCCGACCTCGGAGGTCTCGGCGACGATGCGGTGCGGGGCGGACGGACCGGTGAACGCACGTGGCCAGCGGCGGGCGAGGCTCGTCGCGGTCGAGATCGAGAGAACCCGTGCCATGTGCCACCTCTCCGTCTCGCGTTGACCTTGGCGCACAGGCTTCCGCATCCGAGGACGAGCGGGCATCCGGAGATTCGCGGCTCCAGCGTGCGGGAAATCACCGACTGCGCGGCTCGAGTACGATCGCGCTCGTGCGCGAGTGGCTGGAGGCAGCGCGTGCGCGCATCGCGGCCGAAAGCGGTGTCGACCCCGGAGCGCTCTCCGTGAGCGAGGGCGAGATCGAAGCCCTGCTCGACCTGGCCAGGGCCGCCGCGCACGGAAGCGGCGACCGCACGAACGCGCCGCTCGTCGCCTACCTCGTCGGGGTCGCCATGGGACGCAACCCTGGCCTCGACCTCGCCGAGCTCGCTCGCGAGGCAGCAGCCGAGCGCCCCTGAGCGGGACGACGCTGAAGAACCCCGGGACGGAGGTTCCCGAGGTCTCCGGTTGGTGCGCGGACCGGCAAGGGCGAGAGCGACGTGATCGCGGAGGCGCTGCCGACGCGAGCTCGGCCTCGACCTGCTCGAGCGGCCCTGGGAGCGCTCGTCGTCTCCGAGGCGCTGCTCGCGCAGATCGAGGCGCTTCGCCTGCGTCAGCGCGGCGCCGCGCCGGAGCCGCGCGGCGAGCAGCCCGCTCGCCTCGGCGACCGCCTCGGCCGGGGTCGGACGCGGGCCGCGAAGCGCCTGCCACGCGTCGAGGTCGACGAGGGCGCGGGCCACGG
>DATLYP010000071.1:0-3859 GCA_035574655.1 Gaiellaceae bacterium | reverse complement strand
CACGACGAGCACGCCGAGCGCGGCCAGCCAGCGAAGCGAGGAGCGGAGCGGCTCCGTCGCGATGCTCCACGCGTGCGCGGCCGCCTCCCGCGTCTCGCTCTCGGCGGTCAGCTCGTCCACGAGCCTGGCGCCGAGCATGCTCGCCGCCACGAGGCCGACGATGCCGGCGGCGACGAGGGTCAGGCCGGCTCCCCGCACCGCCCGCCGGCGGTCGCCGGCGGCGGCGAGCGCGGCGGCGAAGGCGAGGAGCGCGAGGATGGGGAGGACGGCGGCGGCGGCGCCGAGCACGCGGGCGGCGTCCTGGGCGGTGTCGAGCTCGTCGGAGCGAAAGAGCACGACCCGCCCCGCCTCCGGGGGCAGCGTGTCGGCGACCTGGCTGCGCAGGCCCACTCGCTCCGCCGCCTCGAGCACGATCCGCCCCAGGTCGAGGGTGACGACGCCCTCGTCGCTTCCGAGCGTGCCGCCCTCCCGCTCCTCGAGCACTCGGACGAGGGCGCGGTGCGCCTGCTCGACGGCGAGCGCCCACAGCCGCTGCAGCCGGGGCTGCCCGAGCGCGCGCTCCACCAGCCGGTAGGAGGCCTCGCGCAGCCCGGCCGCCGCCGGCCCGGAGAGGGACTCGAGGCTGGAGGGAAGCTGCCGCTCGATCTCCGCCTGCACGTCCACGGACGCGAAGAGCTCGTCCACCGCGCGCGCCGCGACCGCCCGGCGGATCGCCTCGTCCTCGATCAGCTCCGCGCTCGTGTCCGCGAAGACCTCGGTGTCGAGCGCGACCCGGTTCAGCCAGACCGCGAACGCGGAGAGGAGGACGAGGACGCCCGCGACGACGAGCGCCGCCCAGACCGCCGCCTGCCGCCCGCGAGCCTGGCCGGCCGCCTCGACGGCCGCCCCGGCGGTCACCGCGGCTTCTCCCCAAGCGCGAACGCCTCGTGCAGGGCCCGCACCGCCCGCTCGACCTGCCCGCGGTCGACGAGGCAGGTGATCTTGATCGGGGAGGTGGAGATCTGGCGCAGCTCGATCCCCTCGTCGGCGAGCGTGCGGAACATGCGCGCGGCGACGCCCGGGTGAGCACGCATCCCCGCGCCCACGAGCGACACCTTGCCCAGCTCGGCGCTCTCCTCGACCGTGACCCCCTCCATCCGCTCCCGCACCCGGGCGAGCGCGCGCCGCGCCGCGCCCGCGTCCTCCTCGGGGACGGACAGGGTCAGCTCCGCGGCATCCGCCCGCGCCGCCTGCAGGACGGCGTCTACGCCCGCGTGCTCCTCGGCGAGCGCGTCGAGGACGGCGGCGGCGGCGCCGATCCGCGCCGGCAGCCCGCGCAGGACGAAGACGACCTCGTGCCGCGAGTGGGTGACGGCCGCGACGTCGGGTTCCCGGTCGCCCGCCGGCCGCTCCTGCACCCACGTCCCGGGCTCGTCGGAGAAGGTGGAGCGGGCGTGGATGCGGACGCCGTGCCCGCGCGCGATCTCGACCGCGCGCAGCATCAGCACCTTCGCCCCCGAGGCGGCCATCTCCAGCATCTCCTCGTAGGAGACGACGTCCAGCTTGCGCGCGTTGGGGACGATGCGCGGGTCGGCGGTGAAGACCCCGGGCACGTCCGAGTAGATCTCGCACGAGGCGCCGAGCGCGGCGGCGAGCGCGACCGCGGTCGCGTCCGTGCCGCCGCGGCCGAGCGTCGTCACGTCCATGGTGTCCCGGGAGAACCCCTGGAAGCCGGCGACGAGCACGATCTTCCCCCGCTCGAGCGCGTCCAGCACGCGGACGGGCGTGATCTCGCGGATCTTCGCCCGCGTGTACACGGGGTCGGTGATGATCCCCGCCTGCGAGCCGGTGAAGGAGACCGCCTCGTGCCCCAGGTCGTGCACGGCCATGGCCACGAGCGCGCAGGCGATCCGCTCCCCGGTGGAGAGGAGCATGTCCAGCTCGCGCGGGTGCGGGTCGGGGGAGACCGCGCGGGCGAGCTCGAGCAGCTCGTCCGTGGTGCGGCCCATGGCGGACACGGTGCCGACGACGCGCAGCCCGCGCTCGCGCGCCTCCACCAAGCGGCGGGCGACGGTGCGGACCTTCTCCGGGTCGGCGACGGACGAGCCGCCGAACTTCATGACGACCGTCTCGGCGGCGGGCTGTGGCGCGGCGTGCATTCCGGGGATTGTGGCGGGAGGGCCACTCGGACGGGGTCGGTGCCGCAGGGACGACGCACGGATGGCTTCCCACCACTCGGCGGCCGGGCTTGCCCTCCTCGCCGGCGCAGCCGGCTTCCTGCTCCCGCCGAGCCCGGAGGGGCCGGCGGATATCTGCGGGCTGCCGGCGTCGATCCCGGCGCAGCCGGTGTCCACGAGCGCGGCCGTCGGCCCCGACGGCGCCTGCTGCGTGGGCGAGCTGAAGGGATCGCCGGCTCCGCCCGGCACGGCCCGCGTCTGGCGGATCGAGGCCGGCGCCCGTCACGTCCGCTGCGGCGCCGATCCTCGCTCCAGCTCGCGCCGTGGGCCGCTGCTCCGAGGAGGCCGGCTGCGGTCCGGCCTCCTCGCTTCGCCTTCGCCCGGCCTCAGGGGTAGACGGCGAGGCCGCTCTCGGTCAATATTCGTGCGGCCCGTCACGACGGGCCGGCCGCAAAGGAGGTCTCCATCAGCCGCGACGGCGCCGGGGGAGGGGGTCCCGCGGGGGGAGCGCTTCCCCTCCGGGTCATCTCGCTGCTCATCGCGGCGTTGGCGGCGCTCGCGGGCGCGCTCGCGGCGAGCTCCGCCCTCGGGCAGGCGGGCGGAGCCCAGCGCCCGGCCGCGCCGCCGGGGTGGGAGCGCGCGCTCGCGGCGCAGGAGCGGCACGGCTCCCGGCTCCTCGACGCGCCCGGGATCGCCGGTGTGGGCGTCGGCCTCAACGGCGCCGGCCGCGCGGTGCTCCGCGTCTACGTCGAGCGTCCCGACGTCGCCGGGGTGCCCGAGGCGCTCGACGGGGTCGGGGTGGAGAAGGTGACGACGGGCGTGCTCGTCCCCCGCGCGCCGACCGACCGCTTCCCCCGGCCCGTCCCGATCGGGGTCTCCTCGGGCCACCTGAACACGGCGACGGGGACGCTGGGCGCGCGCGTGAGCGACGGGACGAACGTGTACGCCCTCTCCAACAACCACGTCTACGCGGCCGCCAACACCGCGAGCGTCGGAGACGGGATCATCCAGCCGGGGAACGTGGACGGGGGCAGCGACCCCGCCGACCGGATCGGGACGCTCTACGCGTACGAGCCGATCAGGTTCGAGGACGGGACGACCAACACGATCGACGCGGCGATCGCCCTCACCTCCACGGGCAACGTCGGCACGGCGACCCCGCCCGACGGCTACGGCGCCCCCAACCCGGTGACGGCCCCCGCGTACGTGGGGCAGCCGGTGCAGAAGTACGGCCGCACCACGGGGCTGCAGCTGGGAACGGTCGTGGAGACGAACGTCACGGTCGACGTCTGCTACCTGTTCTTCTTCGGCGCCTGCTTCGAGGACGCCCGCTTCGTCGGCCAAGTCGCGGTCACGCCCGACGCCTTCAGCGCCGGCGGGGACTCCGGCTCGCTGATCGTCACCCAGCAGGGCAAGCAGCCGGTCGCGCTCCTCTTCGCCGGCGGCGAGGGGAGAACGATCGGGAACCCGATCGATCTCGTCCTGCAGCGCTTCGGCGTCACGATCGACGGCGAGACGCCGCCCCCGGGCCCGCCCGGCGCCCCCACCGGGCTCACGGCGATCGCGGGCGACGGAAGCGTCTCGCTCGCCTGGACGGCCCCTGCGTTTGACGGCGGCTCGCCGGTGACGGGGTATCGGGTGTACCGGGGGGAGGGCCCGGGGTCGGGGTCGTTGCTTGCGAGCGTGGGCGCGGTGACGAGTTT
>DATLYP010000070.1:0-8016 GCA_035574655.1 Gaiellaceae bacterium | reverse complement strand
CCGCCGGCGCGCTCGGCGGCGGCCGCCGCCGGCCCGCGCTCGCGCGGGCCGGCGAGCTCCTCGACGTCCTCCCCCGGCTCGCCGATGAGGACGAGGGTCGCCCCGACGGGCGCCACCTCGCCCTCGGCGACGAGGATGCGGAGCACGGTGCCCGCGCGGGGGGAGGGGATCTCGACCGTCGCCTTGTCCGTCTGGATCTCGACGAGCGGGTCGTCCTCGGCCACCTCCTGCCCCTCCGAGACGAGCCAGCGCGCCACCTCCCCTCCGGTGAGGCCCTCGCCCAGGTCGGGAAGCCGGAACGCGAACGCCATCAGGCCTCGGCCCCGGCCAGCTGGGCGGAGGCCCCCCGCATCAGCCGGCGAGCAGGCGCCGGACCGCGTCCGAGACCCGCTCGAGCGAGGGCATGTACGCGTCCTCGATCGACCAGTAGGGGTACGGCACGTCGTACCCCGTGACGCGCAGGACGGGCCCCTGCAGGTCGTAGATCGCCTTCTCGGCGAGCACCGCCGCCACCTCGGCGGCGAAGCCGCAGACGCGGGGCGCCTCCTGCACGACCACCGCCCGGCCGGTCTTGGCGACCGAGGCGAGCAGCGCCTCCTCGTCGAGCGGCTTGAGGGTGCGCAGGTCGAGCACCTCGCAGGAGGCTTCCCCGGCGAGCGCGTCCGCGGCGCGCTCGCAGAGAGGAACCATCGCCCCGTAGGCGACGAGCGTCACGTCCGTTCCCTCCCGCGCGATCCGTGCACGGCCCAGCGGCACCACGTGCTCGCCCTCGGGCACCTCTCCCCGCGCCGTCCGGTAGATCAGCTTCGGCTCGAGGACGACGACCGGGTCGGGGTCGCGGATCGCGGCCGCGAGCAGCCCCTTCGCGTCCGCGGGCGTGGAGGGGACCGCGACCTTCACGCCCGGTGTGTGCACGTAGTAGGCCTCCGGGGACTCCTCGTGCAGCTCGGGCGCGCGCACGCCGCCCCCGTAGGGCATGCGGACGACGAGGGGGAAGGACATCGCCCCCCGCGTGCGCCAGCGGTAGCGGCCCGCGTGGTTGATCAGCTGGTCGAGCGCCGGGTAGCTGAACGCGTCGTACTGCATCTCGCACACCGGCCGCCAGCCCGCCATGCAGAGGCCGATCGCGGCGCCCAGGATCCCCGCCTCCGCGAGCGGGGTGTCCACGCAGCGCTCGGCCCCGAAGCGCTCCTGCAGGCCCGCCGTGGCGCGGAAGACGCCGCCGAGCCGGCCCACGTCCTCGCCCAGCACGAGCACGCTCGGGTCGCGCTCCATCTCCACGTGGAGCGCGTCGTTCACCGCCTCCACGAGCAGCTTCTCAGGCACCCAGGATCCTCCGCAGCTCGGCGAGGTCGTCGAGGAGCGCCGGCGGCGGGTCGGCGTAGGCGTGCTCGAACACGAGCGCGGGATCGGGCGGCGGCTCCGCCTCCGCCTCCGCGATCCCCTCCCGCATCCGCTCGAGCGCCTCCTCCTTCACCTCCCGCGCCTGCTCGTCGTCGAGCACGCCCAGCCGCTTCAGGTACCGCTCGTAGCGGCCCACGCACTCGTTGCGGCGCGCGTCCTCGACCCGCTCCGGGTCGATGTAGAGCGAGGGGTCGTCCGCCGTCGCGTGGGGCGCGGCGCGGTAGGTGACGGCCTCGATGAACGTCGGGCCCCCGCCCGCGCGGGCGCGCGTCACCGCCTCCCGCGTCGCCTCGTACACGGCGAGCACGTCCGCGCCGTCGACGCGCAGCGCCGGCATCCCGTACCCGATCGCCTTGTCGGCGAGCGTCGGGGCCGCCGTCTGCCGTGCGAGCGGGGTCGAGATCGCCCACTGGTTGTTGTTGCAGAAGAGGATGACGGGCGCCTTGAGCACGCCGGCGAACGTCGCCGCCTCGTGGAAGGCGCCCTCCGAGGTCGCCCCGTCGCCGAAGTAGACGATCGCCACCCGGTCCTCGCCCTTCAGCTTCGAGCCCCAGGCGAAGCCGACCGCGTGCGGCACGTGCGTCGCGATCGGCACGCAGATGGAGGCGACGTTGTACTCGCGCGGGTCCCACCAGCCCGCCGGGTGCCCCCGCCACCACGAGAGCACCGTGGAGGGGCGCATCCCGCGCAGGAGGCCGATCGCCGACTCGCGGTAGCTGGGAAAGATCCAGTCCCGCTCCTCGAGCGCGAAGACCGACCCCGCCTGCATCGCCTCGTGGTTCCAGAAGATCGCGTACGTCCCGATCCGGCCCTGCCGGTGGTAGACGAGCGAGCGCTCGTCGTAGGTGCGCAGGAGAACGAGGTCGCGGTAGAGACGGAGCAGCTCCTCCGGCCCGAGCCCCTCTACCTCGCCGTCGGGGAGCGCCTCGCCGTCGCCGATGACGCGGCGCAGGCCTCCTTCGGCCGGGAGCACCTGGCTCACGTCGGCTCAGTCTACGGAGACGAGCACGGTGACGGCGCCCCGCTCGGCCTCGAAGACCGCCTCCTCGACGTCGCCCAGGTCCTCCCCGTCCGCCTGCAGGGGGAGGGGGCGGTCGCAGACGACCTCGACGCGTTCGGCGTCGTGCAGGTACAGCAGCCCCGCCGGGCGGCGGCGCTCGGCAGGCGCCAGCGCCCAGGCGAGCAGGAGCGGCACGTCGCGCGCGCGCACGCGCGTGGGCGCGACGAGATCGAGGCCGCCCTCGAAGGCGGCTCCGGGCGCGAGCCGAACAGGGACGCGCCCGAGGTACGTGTACACGGGCGCGTTGACCACGAACGCGGACGCCGCCCGGCCCGCGCTCCGCACCTCCAATGCGGGCTCCAGCCGGAAGCGGCTGCGGGCGAGCCGGCGAAGCGCCGTCCACACGTAGGCGAAGTCGCCCGGCCGGCGGCCGTCCGGCTGCCGGCCGCGCTCGTCCACCGCCCGGACGACCTCGGCGTCCAGCCCTACCCCGGCAGCGAAGCCGAAGCGGCGGCCGTTCACCCGCCCCACCGAGATGCGGCACCGCACCGGGTGCGCGGCGAGCCGGGCGGCGGCCGCGGCCGGGTCGCGGGGGAGCCCGAGCGCCCGCGGGAGCACGCTCGTCCCGCCCCCGGGCAGGAGCCCCAGGGGGGTGTGGGCGTCGATCCCGTTCAGGACCTCGTTGAACGTCCCGTCGCCGCCGAGCACGTACAGCGCCTCCACCCGGCCGGCCGCCTCCCGGGCGAGCTCCGTCGCCTCGCCGGGCCGGCTCGTCAGCCGCACCTCCGTCCCCGCGGGCAGCGCCTCGCGGACGCGGGCGAGCACCCGCTCGTCCACCTGCGAGGCGAACGGGTTGACGAGGAGCAGCGCGGGCACGCGTCCCATGATGGACGAGGGCGCTCGACAGGCGCGCGGCGCGGCCTACTCCTCGGCGATCGGGCCGAGGTCGTATCCCTTGACCTTCATCTCCTCCGCCGCCTCGGCGATCCTCTCCACCGACTCGTTGCTCGCGATCGCCGCGTTGAATGCGTCGACGGCTGCCCTGTCGCCCCGCTCCGCCGCCTCCCGGACGGGATCGAGATCGTCGGCGTACCCGCGCAAGCCCTCCACGATCTCCTCGTGCTCCTCCTCGACCTCCTCCGGGGGCGGCACGCCCTCGAGCTCCTCGGCCGCGCCGCGCAGCGCCGCCTGCGCGTCTGCAAGGCGTTCGCCCAGCTCACCGCCCGCCGCGTTCGTCCGCTGGAATGCCGCCTGCACCTCCGCGTAGACGGCGCGCACCTTCGCCTCGTACTCCTCCTTGGACAGCCGTCCCTCGCCCCCGCAGCCAGCGAGGGCGAGGGCGGCGAGGAGGGCGAGGACGGCGGCGCGGCCCTTCACCGCATCTAGGGCGTGTGGATCTGGATGTTGCCCCGGGTCACCCTGCCGCTTCGCGTCCCGCCCGGCGTCAGCGTCAGCGTGACCGCGTCGCTCGTGGAGGGCTCCCCCGCGTCCACGGCCCCCAGCACGAAGGTCACCGAGTCGTTGCGGTTCTTTCCCGCACCGCGGATCTCGGCGTGCGAGGGATCGCTGCAGGTCGCGGACGCGATCGAGGTGGAGACGAAGTCCGTCGAGGAGTCGCGGTACGCGACCGAGCCCTTGGGTGGCGTCCCGGCGTGGA
The DNA here is from genome assembly GCA_035574655.1 of Gaiellaceae bacterium. GTDB lineage: Bacteria > Actinomycetota > Thermoleophilia > Gaiellales > Gaiellaceae > GMQP-bins7. The sequence goes on along the minus strand of DATLYP010000070.1, from coordinate 3,955 downwards.
CGTTCAGGCTGAACTTGCCGCCGCCGTCCAGCGTCCCGCTCCCGGTGATCTTGCAGGAAGCGCCGCCCATCCCGCCCCCGCCGGGCGCGGGGAGCAGGAAGTCCATGGAGGGAGTGTTGTCGAGCGGGTACAGGAAGGACTGAACGTCCTGGAAGGGCGAGACGGTGTTGCCCAGCGAGAAGGCGGTTCCGTCGTACAGCCGCGAGCCCACCGTCGCGGGAACCTCGGCCGGCCGCTGGCCGGGGCCTTCCGGCCCGCTCAGCGCCCGCAGCAGGAAGCGGGGGACGCTGAGCCGGATCGTCCCCGTCGCCTGGTCCACCTGCCCCGGGATCGGCTGGCCGCCGGGGTAGAGGATGCACTTCTCGCTCGCCTGCGAGCCCCCCGAGAGACACGGGGTAGCGCCCACCGTGTAGTCGTTGAACCCGAACGTGAAGCCCTGCACTGGGTTCCAGCGGGCGCTTGCGGCCGCGTCCTGGTAGCCGTTGGTGAAGCGCCAGACCCAGAGCAGCGACTGCGAGCCGGTTCTCGCGAGCGTGCCCGTCAGCGACGACGTGGACAGGTCCGCGACGCGCATGGTCACCGTGAAGCCGCCGTCCGGCACCGGGCTGCCGTCGATCAGGTCGACCTCGGGCCCCACGGTCACGGAGGTGAAGTCGGCGGCCGGCTCGTTCGCCGTCGGGGGATCCGGCGGCACGACGGCGGGCGCGAGCGTCGAGTAGGAGGAGAGGGCGTCGCCGGTCCGATCGACCGAGGACGAGCGCAACGGCGCGCGGTCGGGGACGGAGACGGTGCCCCCGCCCAGGCTGGGCCCCGCGATCTGCGCCACGACCATCGGGGAGGCGACGTGCCCGACGGCCTCGTCCGGCTTCTTGTTGGAGCGGTTGAACGTGACGTAGAGACGCTTGTCGACGGGGTTGTAGTCGAGCGAGAAGAAGTCGGCCATGGAGCGGTCTCCGGGCGGCACCGACAGGTCGCAGGCGAGGCCGTTGAGGCAGATGGAGTCGTAGTGGAACGGGTGCGTCGTCGCCTTCACCTGGCTGAACGTGGCGTCGGGCGCGTTCGCGTTCAGGGACTGGTTGACGTAGATGTGCCACGACGCCTTGAACGTGCCCACGTTCGGGTTGCCGTCCGTCTCGGTGCCCGCGAACACCACCGCCACGCGCCCCGGCGCGCCCCCCGCCGTGACCCACTGGAAGACGCTCGTGCGCACGGCGTCGCGATCGACCTGGACGGGCGCGGTGAAGAGGTCCGTGCGGAGCGGCGGCAGGTTGGTGGTCGCCGCGGGGTCGGGGCAGGCCGGGCTCGCGCCGGTCAGCTTCTCCGCGCTCGTCGAGATCAGGTAGGTGTGGAACCGCGCGTTCTCGCCGTAGACGAGGTAGATGTTCCCAGCCGAGTCGTGGTCGGCGGTGACGAACGGGGTCGCGGTCCCGGGGGCGATGGCTCCGCCGCAGTTGCGCCAGTGCAGTCCCCTGTCGGTGGAGAAGGAGATGTTGATCTGGTTGCCCGTGGGCGCGGCCCGGTCCCAGGGGAAGTAGACGAGGCCGTTCGGCAGGCCCGGGCCGGGCTCGATGTAGCGGATGGGGCCGGGGAAGCGCGGGTTGCGCGCCGCTCGCTCCGCGAAGGGGCTGTACGTCAGGCCGCCGTCCGTCGACCGCTGGACGACGACGTTTCGCGGTACCTGCTGGTTGTAGATGACCAGCACCTCCTGCGCGCCGACGAAGGTCATCCACTGCCGGTCGGCGCCGCCTCCCTCGTCCGTGCTGCCCGCGGCGTGCGGACCGCCCGTGGCGAGGCTCCTCCCGTTGTTCGGGGAGGTCGACGTGGCGAAGCCGGTGAGCGGCCCGAGCCCGGTGTACGCGTACTGGTAGTTGCCGCGGCTGTTCTTCTCGGTGCCGAACGCGAGCGCGCAGTCGCCGCCGCCGCCCGCGCTCTGCTGGCCGCGGGGCGGGTTCCCGAGCAGATGGAACTGGTCGCCGCCCTGGATCACCGGAGAGACCTGCGCGTAGTCGGCGAAGTTGGAGGAGCCGGTCGGGCCGCAGTCGTAGACGTTTCCGGCTTTGTCGATCTCGAGCAGCGGCTCGGCCTCGTCGCGCTGGTTGTCCGCGGCGACGGCGGCCGAGAACGCGAGCCCCTGCGCGGGCGCCGAGGGAAGGGACGTCTCCGTCGTGCGCGCGCTCGTCGTGATCTCGATCCGCCCCGTGTAGGTGACGGGGACCGCGGCGAGGAAGGGGCAGGCGAGCACGGAGTAGGTACCGGCCGGCAGGCTGTTCGCGGTCACCGTCTCGACGCTCGTCCCCCCGTCGCTCGAGCCCACCTCCTCGCCCTCCGGGTCGAGGACGGTCAGGATCTCGTCGTTCGTCGCGTCCGCCCACTCGATGGTGAAGCGGAAGGCGGCGTCGACCACGTCGTACGTTCCCGGGGGGACCTGGATCGTCACCTCGTGCCGGTCGGAGAGCGTCTCGAAGCCGGCGCAGCTCGAGGTCGGGTTGGCGCCGGCGGGGATCGTCCCCGTCCACGTCGCCGTGACCGTTTGCCCCGGGCTCGAGGGCACGGTGAGGGTGCTCGAGGGCGGCGTGGAGGCGACGCCCGCGCCGGCGAGGAGCAGGGCGGCGAGCGCGATGCTCCCGGCCGCCAGCGCTGTGGCGAGGCGGGCGGGGCGCCTCCCGGGGGAGGGATGGAGCGACACGATCCAGCGCACGGCAACCTCCTCGAGTCGAGCGACACCATCGGGCGTGGTGTACTCGTGACGCTAACACACCACTTTCAGGGGTGTCAAATCGCGGCACGTGGAGTCCGGGGGCGTGCATCATGAGAGCGGCATGTCCCACCCGACCTCGTTCTGGCACCGGCTCGAGGACGGGCGCGTCCAGTGCGACGTCTGCCCGCGGGCGTGCAAGCTGCACGAGGGGCAGCGCGGCTTCTGCTTCGTCCGGGCCTGCGAGGGCGGGCAGATCGTGCTCACGACCTACGGCCGCTCGAGCGGGTTCTGCGTCGACCCGATCGAGAAGAAGCCCCTGAACCACTTCCTGCCCGGCACCTCCGTCCTCTCCTTCGGCACCGCGGGCTGCAACCTCGGCTGCAAGTTCTGCCAGAACTGGGACATCTCCAAGTCGCGCGAGATCGACACGCTCGCCGACGCGGCCTCGCCGGAGGCGATCGCGGAGGCCGCGCTCCGTCTTCGGTGCCGGAGCGTCGCCTTCACCTACAACGACCCGGTGATCTTCCTCGAGTACGCGGTGGACGTGGCGAAGGCCTGCCACGCGCGCGGGCTGAAGGCGGTGGCGGTGACGGCCGGCTACGTCAGCCCGGGCGCCCGCGAGGAGCTCTTCGCGCACATGGACGCCGCGAACGTCGACCTCAAGGGCTTCACAGAAAGCTTCTACCGGGGGACGTGCGCCGGGCACCTCCAGCCCGTGCTGGACACCCTCGAGTACCTCGTGCACGAGACGGACGTGTGGACGGAGGTGACGACCCTCCTCATCCCGGGCCTGAACGACTCGGACGAGGAGATCGACGCGGAGACGCGCTGGTTCGTGGAGCGCCTCGGCCCGGACGTGCCCCTCCACTTCACCGCCTTCCACCCCGACTGGAAGCTGCGCGACCGCCCGCCGACCCCGCCCGAGACGCTCACCCGGGCGCGGGAGATCGCGCTCGCCACCGGCCTGCGCTACGTGTACACGGGCAACGTGCACGACCCCGCCGGGCAGAGCACGTACTGCCACGCCTGCGGCGCCCTCCTGATCGAGCGCGACTGGTACGAGCTCGGCGCCTGGAACCTCGTCGACGGGCGCTGCGCCGAGTGCGGCGAGCCGTGCGCCGGGGTCTTCGAGCGGGTTCCCGGGCGCTGGGGCGCCCGCCGCCTGCCGGTCCGTCTCGCGGCATGATCCGGCGGCCGGCCGTCGCCGGCCTCTTCTACCCGAGCCGCCCGGAGGCGCTCGCGGCCCTCGTGGACGGG
>DATLYP010000069.1:0-58160 GCA_035574655.1 Gaiellaceae bacterium | reverse complement strand
GACCAGGCCGAGCAGCTCGCCGACCCGCGGGTCGGCCAGCTGGCCCGCCGCGGCCCGCCCCAGCGCGCGCTCGCGGCAGTCTTCCGCGAAGTCTCGCGCCACCGCCGGCCAGCCGGCCACGCGCTCGAGCAGCCGCCCGCGCCGGGCGACGAGGACCGTCCCCTCGTCGAGGACCTCCCCCGCGAGCTCCACCCGCCAGAGCTCTTCGTCGAACCAGTAGGCGAGCGCCCCGGGCGGGCAGGCGTGGACGCCGGCGACGCACGTCTCCAGGGCGCCCTCGGCCTCCAGCCAGGCGCCGGGACGCCCGCCCGCCGGCGCCGGCCACCGCACCCCGCTGAACGGGCCGACCGCACCCTCCCGCAGGAACTTGTACGCGATCACCGCCGGCGCGACCTCCACGCGTCGAGCGCCGCGAGCAGGCGCTCGCGGCCGGCCTCGCCGAGCTCGTCCTCGGCGGCGAGCGTCCCCGCGAGCCGGACGACGGCGCGCATCTGATCCAAATAGCGGGCGCAGCCGGTGCAGAGGACGAGGTGCTGCTCGCAGCGCACGCGCTCCCGCGCGGGGAGCGCCTGCTCCAGGTAGTCGCTGGCGAACTCGACGAGCTCGCGGCAGGTGAGGTCGAGGGTCACCGTCCGCCCTCCTCCAGGTACGGCGCGAGCGCACGCCGGACGCTGCTCCGCGCCCGGTGCAGGAGCACCCGCTGGTTCGCCCGAGTCAGCTCGAGCGTCGCGCAGACGTCCTCCGCGCTCCAGCCGTCGACGTCGCGGAGGGTGATCACGGCCCGCTGGCCGGGGGGCAGGTCGCGGATCGCCTCGAGCAGCCGCGCCCGCGTCTCGGCCGCCAGCAGGCGCTCCTCCGCGGTGAGCGCCCGCGGCGGGTCCGCCCAGTGCCCGGCGAGCGCGCGGCCGGCCGCCACGAACCGCTCCGGCTCCACAGGCGGCTCGTCCGCGCCGCCGAGAGCGGAGAGGGGCACGGTGCGCCGCTCCCGCGCCGCGCGTCTCCGGGCCAGGTTGGCGACGATGCGGAAGACCCACGTCCGCAGGGCGGCCCGGCCCTGGAAGCGGTCGATGCCCTCGAGCACCGCGATCCAGGCGTCCTGCACGACCTCCTCCGCCGCGGCGCGGTCGTCCACGTAGGCGGCGGCGAGGCGCAGCATCCCGTTCGACCAGCCGCGGACGAGGCGGGCGAGGACGTCCCGGTCGCCCGCCCGGAGCGCCGCCACGAGGGCCTCGTCTCGCGCCGGGATCACGGCCGCCGCCGCTCTCCCGTCGGCCACTGGGGCGTCTCCCCCAGCACCCGTTGGGCGACCGCGAACGCCGAGTTGGCGGCGGGCACGCCGCAGTAGATCGCGGTCTGCAGGAGGACCTCCTTGATCTCGTCGACGGTCAGCCCGTTCCGGAGCGCGGCGCGCACGTGCAGCGCGAGCTCCTCGTCGCGTCCGAGGGCGACGAGGGCCGCGAGCGTGACGCAGCTCCGCGTCCTCCGGTCGAGGCCGGGCCGCGCCCAGATCTCCCCCCAGGCGTAGCGCGTGATCAGATCCTGGAAGTCGCGGGTGAAGTCCGTCGTCCGCGCGAGCGCGCGCTCGACGTGCTCGTCCCCGAGCACCTCCCGCCGGACCCGCATGCCCTCCTCGTAGCTCACGCGGCGAGCACCGCCTCGGCGAAGGCCTCCGGCTGCTCGACGTTCGCGAGGTGGGCGGCGTCGAGCTCGACGACGGGCCCGGCCTCGGCGAGCAGGCGCCGCGCCTCGTCGCCGATCACCGGGTCGTGGCGGCCGAGGATCACCGTGAGCGGGACCCTGACCGCCCGCAGCTCCGCGCGCAAGTCGGCGGCCGCGATCGCCTCGCAGCAGCGCGCGTACCCCTCCGGGGGCGTGGAGACGAGCATCGCCCGCCAGGGGGCCCGGTCGCCGGCGAAGCCCGGCGTGAACCAGCGCGCGAGAACCGCGTCCGCGATCGCCTCCATCCCCTCCCGGCGCACGGTCTCAGCCCGCTCCAGCCACTGCTCGGCGGGCGGCAGGCGGGGCGCGGTGCAGGCGAGCACGAGCCGGTCGAGGCGCTCCGGCGCGTGCGCGCCGAGCCACATGCCGACCATGCCGCCGAGCGAGAGGCCGCAGAAGGCCACCCGCTCCAAGCCGAGCTCGTCGAGCAGGGAGAGCGCCGCCCGCGCGAGGCCCTCGATCGTGCGCGGGCCGGGCGGCGACCCCCCGTGGCCCGGATGGTCGTAGCGGACGACCCGGAAGCGGCGGGCGAGCGCGCCCACGTTCGTGTCCCAGAGCCGGTGCGTCGTCCCGAGCGAGGAGGAGAGAAGGAGCGGCGGGCCCTCGCCCTCCAGGACACGGTGCAGCCTCATCCCAGGTCGGCGCGGAAGCGGGCGAGCGCGCGGTCGACGAAGACGGACGCCGACCCCAGGTACTCCTCCGGCGCGACGTCGCGCCCCGCCTCGGAGAGCGCTTCCGGCCGCAGGTTCCCGCGCATGCGCTCGCGCTCGACCTCGAGGCCTTCGAGGGCGCGCCGGACGTGGAAGGCGGCGCCACCCGTGAGCGCGAGCACGTCAGCGAGCGCCTCCCACTCCGCGTGCCAGGCGCCGGCCGCCCGCTCGTGCTCGTGCTCGCCCGTGAACGTGCCAGCGAGCGCGCGCACCCGCAACGCGCAGGCCCGGGCGAGGACGGGGGCGACCGGGTTCCGCTTGTGCGGCATCGTCGAGGACGCCCCGTCCGGGACGCGGACCTCCCCGACCTCGGTCTGGGCGAGGAGGACGAGGTCGAGCGCCACCTTCGCGCAGGCGCCGGCGACCGCCTCGCAGGCGGCGACGAGCTCGCGGAGCGGCGTCCGGGTCGCGTGCCAGGGCAGCTCCGGCTCGGCGAGCCCGAGCTCGCGGGCGTACGCGGCGAGCGCCGCAGGCCCCCGCTCCCCGAGCAGGGCGAGCGTGCCGGCGGCGCCCCCGAGCTGCGCGACCGGCGTCCAGGCGACGAGCCGGCGGCGGGCGTCGAGCAGGGCGACCAGCCAGCCCGCCGCCTTCAGGCCGAAGGTGGTGGGAACCGCCTGCTGCAGGAGCGTGCGGGCGGGCATGACCGTCGCCCGGTGCTCCTCGGCCAGGCGGGCGCAGGCGCTGGCCGCCGCGTCCAGCTCGCGGAGGACGAGCCCGCGCGCCCGCCGCGCGACGAGCACCGCGGCCGTGTCCAGGATGTCCTGGCTCGTCGCCCCCCGGTGCGCCTCCGCCGCCCCGCTCCGCTCCCGGAGCGCGCGCACGAGCGGCTCGACCGGGTTCCCCGGCCCCCGCGCCTCCTCCGCGATCGCCGCCGGGTCGTACAGCGAGGCGTCGCAGGCCGCCGCCACCCCGTCCACGCCCATGGCGGCGGCGAGGGCGCGCTCGGCGTCGAGCATCGCCTGCAGCCAGGCGCGGGCGGAGAGCGCCTCGCGCAGCTCGTCCGGGACGAAGATCGGCCGGAAGAGCGAGTCAGAGCTCAAAGAACGCCGTCTCCCGCTCGCCCTGCAGGTGCACGTCGAAGCGCAGGCCGTCCCCCTCCGGGCGGGCGACCATCGTCGGATCCTCGGCCCCCTCGCCGGGCGGGGCGTACAGCCGGGTGAGGACGGGCTTGAGCAGCCCGCGCGCGAAGACCATCACCTCGAAGCGGCGGGCCGCGGGCGGGAGCAGGAAGGTGAACCCGCCCTCCGCGTCCGTCGGGCAGCGGGCGAAGCCGAAGGCGGGGTTCCAGAGCTCGACGAGCGCGTCGTCCACGGGCCGGCCCTCGCCGTCCCAGACGTAGCCCCGCAGCGGCACGCTCCCCCCGGGAAGCTCGTTCTGCACGCGCCGCGCGAGCCCGATCGAGAGGAACGGCCCGGCCGTCTGCGAGGGCGTCCTCATGGCTCGAAGGGGGTTCGGCGGAGGACGATGTCGAAGCGGTACGCGAGCGCCCACTCCGGCTCCGTCGCCTCCAGGTCGAAGGCCGCCACGAGCAGCTCGCGCGCGGCCGGGTCGCGAACCGAGTTGAAGATGGGGTCGTAGGGGAAGAGCGGGTCGCCCGGGAAGTACATCTGGGTGACGAGCCGCTGCGTGAACGCCCGTCCGAAGACGGAGAAGTGGATGTGGGCGGGCCGCCACGCGTTCGGGTGGTTCTTCCACGGGTAGGCGCCCGGCTTGATCGTGAGGAAGCGGTAGCGGCCGTCGGCGTCGGTCAGCGTCCTTCCGGCGCCCGTGAAGTTGGGGTCGAGCGGAGCCGGGTGGCGGTCGACCTCGTGCCGGTAGCGGCCGGCCGCGTTCGCCTGCCAGATCTCGATCAGCGCGTTCGGGATCGGCCGCCCGTCCTCGTCCACGAGCCGGCCGGAGACGATGATCCGCTCCCCGAGCGGCGGCCCCTCGCCGTGGGCGGTGAGGTCGGCGTCGTTCGGGTCGAGGGCGTCCTCCCCGAAGACCGGCGCCTCGAGCGAGTGCAGCTCCTCGGGGAGCGGGAGCAGCGGGCGCCGCGGCGCCCGCGTCCGCGTGGCGACGTAGTCGGGGTACAGGTAGGGCGGGTCGGGGTCGAGGCCGGGAACGGCGGTCATGCGGCTCCTTTCGTCTTCAGGGAGCGGAGCGCGGCCAGCTCGCGCTCGCTCGGGGGCTCGGTCTCCCGCAGGTCGTCGGCGACGCGGAGCGGCCAGCCGGTGGCCGCCCGCGCCTGCTCGGCGGAGACGCCGGGGTGGACGCGGGTCAGCGTCAGCTCGCGCTCGCGGCCGCGTGGCTCGAGCACGCCGAGGTCGGTGACGACGACGCGCACGCGCTCGCCGGAGCTCGTGCGGAAGTCGAGCCGCTCGACGAACGCGCGGGGGCTGTGGCGGAGCATGACGAACACCTCGCGCGCCTGGGTCGCGATCTCCGGCGCGCCTCCCCCGCCGGGCAGCCGCACCCTGGGTCGGTCGTAGCTGCCGATCACCGTGCTGTTCAGGTTGCCGTACCGGTCGATCTGGGCGGCGCCGAGAAAGCCCACGTCGATGCGCCCTCCCTGCAGCCAGTAGGCGAACATCTCCGGGACGGAGACGACGACGTCCGCCGTCTCGGCGAGCTCGCCGTCGCCGATCGAGAGCGGAAGCTCCCGCGGCTTCGCCCCGATCGTGCCGCTCTCGTACACGAGCACCGTCTCCGGGGCGTGCGTGGCGCGCGCGAGGTTGCAGGCGAGGCTGGGGAGGCCGATGCCGACGAAGCAGACGCTGCCGTCCCGCAGCCGGCGGGCGGCCTCGATCGCCATCATCTCGTCGGCGGTGTAGGCGGGCGCGGTCACGCGGCCGCTGCCTCCAGGCTCCGCCGGTACTCGACGACGTCCGCGGTTCCGAGCACGTGCCGCTCCATCCACTGCCGAAACACGTCCCGGTCGCGGCTGATGGCGTCCCAGCGGCGATAGAAGTCGTTGTCCCGGTCGTAGTAGCCGTGCGCGTAGGAGGGATGGGCGCCCCCGGGCGCCGGGCAGACGGCGCCGACCACCCAGGAGGGAAGCACGATCGCGCCGGGCAGGGGCTCGAGCTCGTCCACGACCTCCTCGACGGTCACGATCGCGCGCCGGGAGGCGAGCACCACCTCCTTCTGGACGCCGAGGATCCCCCACAGCTGCACGTTGCCGCGCCGGTCGGCCCGCTGGGCGTGCACGATCCCCACGTCCGGCCGGTGCGCGGGCACGGCGCGCACGCGCTCCCCGGTGAAGGGGCAGGCGATGGTCGCGACGCGCGTCCGTGCCGCCAGGTCGGTGCCCTCGTAGCCGCGGAGCACGCCGAAGGGGAGGTTCGCGGCGCCCGCCGCGTAGGCGGCCGCCATCCCCGTGTGCGAGTGCTCCTCGAGCTCGAGCGGGGCCGGCCAGCCGTTCTCGACCGCGTCCCGCAGCCGATGCAGGGAGCCGACCCCCGGGTTGCCGCCCCAGGAGAAGACGAGCTTGCGCGCGCAGCCCATGCCGATCAGCTGGTCGTAGATCACGTCCGGGGTCATGCGCACGAGCGTGAGCTCGCGCCGGCCTTGGCGGATCAGCTCGTGCCCGGCGGCGTGCGGGATCAGGTGCGTGAACCCCTCCAAGGCGACCGTGTCCCCGTCCCGCACGTCGCGGGCGACGGCCTCCGCGAGCGGCATCAGCGTCGCCCTAGACAGCGACGACCCCCGTGTAGTTCTCGGCCAGCGCCGTCGCCGCCGCGCGCGATCCGGTCACGTGCCGGAGCTGCGCGAGCTGCAGCCTGCGGTCGAACTCGTCCCCGCCCGGGTCGAGGTGGAGCATGGTCGTCATCCACCAGGCGAAGTGCTCGAAGCGCCAGACGCGGCGCAGGCAGCGCTCCGAGTAGCGCTCGAGCGCCGAGCGGTCGCCGCGCCGGTACCAGGCGATGAGCGCCTCCGCGAGCACCTGCACGTCGCGCAGGGCCAGGTTCAGCCCCTTCGCTCCCGTCGGCGGGACGATGTGCGCGGCGTCGCCGGCCAGGAAGAGGCGCCCGTACTGCATCGGCTCGCAGACGAAGCTGCGCATCCCGGTCACGCCCTTCTCCAGGATCGGCCCCTCCGCGAGCGTCCACCCTTCGAGCGCGGTGCGGCGCGCGAGCTCCTCCCAGATGCGCTCGTCGGGCCACTCGGCGACGTCCTCGTCGTGGGCCACCTGCAGGTAGTAGCGGGAGAGCTGCGGCGAGCGCAGCGAGAGGAGGGCGAAGCCGCGGTCCGAGTGGGCGTACACGAGCTCGTCCGTCGAGGGGGCCACCCGGGCGAGGATGCCGAGCCAGCCGAACGGGTACTCGCGGACGTACGAGCGCAGGGCTCCGCGCGGGATCGACTCCCGACAGACGCCGTGGAAGCCGTCGCAGCCCGCGACGACGTCGCACTCGAGCTCCTCCCGCCGCCCCTCGTGCACGAACTCGACGCGCGGGCGCTCGCTCTCCAGGCCGCGCACCGCGACCGCCTCCGCCTCGAAGAGGAGGGGAAGCCCCGCCTGGAGCCGCGCCGCGATCAGGTCCTTCACGATCTCGGTCTGGCCGTAGATGAGGATGGCGGCGCCGGTGAGCTCGCGCATCGGCACGTGGTGGCGCTCTCCCCCGAACTGCAGGTAGATGCCGCCGTGCACCATCCCCTCCCGGTCCATGCGCTCGCCGACGCCCGCGTCGCGCAGGAGCTGCGCCGAGCCCTGCTCCAGGACGCCGGCCCGGATCCGGTGCTCCACGTACTCCCGCGACCGCGACTCGAGCACGACCGACTCGATCCCCTCCCGGGCGAGCAGGTGGCCGAGGGTGAGGCCCGCGGGCCCGGCTCCGACGATCCCCACCTGCGTGCGCACGCCCGCGTCCCGGCGCGCCTACGCGCGCCTCGCCGTCGTCTCGCCTCGCCCTCGCACCTGTATGCAAACACCCTATCGCGGGGCGCCCGGCCCGCCGCCTCCCCCGGCCACGTCGGGCGTCCCGTACGTGTGAAAGCTCTCGACCGTCTTCACGCCCCAGTACTGGCCGCGGGCGCGCTCGGCGGCCGACCACGTGATCGGCTCGAAGTCCGGGTCGTAGACGAAGTAGCCGCCCGTCGTCACCTCGATCCGGTTGCCCCCCGGCTCGAAGCCGTAGAGGAAGAAGCCCTGGGCGATCCCGTGTTTGGAGGGGGCGGCCTCGATCGGGACCCCGTGCTCGACGAAGAGGTCGGCGGCGCGCAGGCACTCCTCGCGCGTGTCCACCCAGAAGGCGAGGTGGTGGAGGCGCCCACGGGCGCGGTAGGCGTCGGCGACGTAGATCAGCTCGTGGGCGGCGATCGTGAGGCTGAGCCAGGCGCCCGCCTCGGTGCCGTCGTCGAGCTCGATCCGCTCGTACAGGCGGTAGCCGAGGAGCTCCTGCGCGAACTCCCGGTTCGCGCGCACGTCGGCGGCGAGCAGGTTGACGTGGTCGAGCCGCTTCACCGCCGCGCCCCGGCCGACGTAGCGCTGCGGCTGGTTCCGCCAAGACGGACGCAGGTGCTCGGGCGGAACGTACCGCTCCGCCTCGTAGAGGAGCTCGAAGACGTGCCCGTCCGGGTCGGTGAAACGGTAGGCGGGCCCGTGGCCGACGTCGCCCTCGATCCACCCGGTGCCGGCGCCCGCCGCCTCGAGCGCGGCCACGCGTCGCTCGAGCGCGGCCGGGCTCCAGGCGCGGAGCGCGACGTGGCCCAGGCCGGCCTGCGGGGCCTCCGTGAGCTTGAGGCTGTAGCGCAGGTAGTCGCCCCAGCCGCGGAGGAAGACCGACTGGCCTGCGCGCGCCTCCTCCTCCATCCCGAGCACGTCCCGGAAGAAGCGGAGGCTCTCCTCCGGCGCGGGCGTGAGCAGCTCGGCGTGGGCGATCCGCGCGACCTCGTGCAGCGGCTCGCGCGGCCCGCTCACCGCGCCCGCTCCACCAGCCCGCGCAGCCCGTCCAGGTCGTAGGAGAGGGCGCCGGCCTCGAGCTTTGCGCGCTTCTCCCGCTCCCACTCCGCGCGCGCCCTCGCCGCCGCCAGCACCTCCGCCACCCGCTCCCGGGCGACGACGACCGCCCCGTCCGCGTCCAAGACGACGGCGTCCCCCTGGCGGATCGTCGCCCCGCCCACCTCCACCGGCTCGCCGATCGCGCCCGCCACCTTCTTCTCCGCCCCCCGCACCCGGACGTAGCGGGCCCAGATCGGGAGGCCGAGGGCGCGCAGGCCGTCGAGGTCGCGCACCGCGCCGTCCACGAGCAGCGCCGCGACCCCGCGCCCCTTCGCCTGGATCGCGAGCAGCTCGCCCACGAGCGCGACGGGGGCGGGCGCGGGCATGGTAAGGACGAGGACCTCGCCCGGCTCCGCCTCCGCGACGGCCGCGTGCACCATCAGGTTGTCGCCTTGGCCGCAGCGGACCGTGCGCGCGGGGCCGGCGGCGCGCGAGCCGGGGACGACCTGCAGAAGCGGGACGTCCACGACCGGCGCGCGGCCGGCCGCCTCGTGCACGGTGGCCGTCCCCAGCCGCGCGAGCTCGGCGAAGACGTCGCTCACAGGGCGCTCACGACCTGGGGGGTCACGCGCTGGAAGGCCTCCGCGTAGCGGATCGCGGCGTCGCCCGAGGAGCGCCGGGCGTGGTTTCCCCGCTGCTCTGCCCGCTGCTCGTAGTGGGCGGCGAGGTATGCCTGCGACCGCATCTCCGCCATCGCCGCGCGCTTCCGCTCGATGACGGGCGTGATGTCGACGAACGTGGTGGGGACGAAGTTGCAGAGCTCCGGCTGGTGCGGCTCGAAGAGGAGGAGCTCCGGCGGCCGCACCGTCTCGAACGCGCTCGGCACCCCCGCCCCCGCGGCGAGCGCGCGCGCCCGCTCGACGGCGGCGTACGCCGCCGCGTGGTCCGGGTTGAACGGGTCGCGGTCCGTGTGGGTGAGCAGGACGTCGGGCGCGAAGGCGCGGATGCGGTCGGCGAGGGCGGCGAGCGCGTCCCCGCCCACCTCGAGCGGGTAGTCGCCGAGGTCGAGGCACTCGAACCTCGCCCCGAGCGCCGCGGCCGCCCGCTCCGCCTCCTGGTGCCGGATCTCCTTCACCCGCTCCACCGTCTGGCCGGGTTCGGCCCAGAGCTCCCCCGACTCGCCCCGCTCCCCGTAGGAGAGCGCGAGCACGAGCGCCTCGCCGCCCCCCGAGGCGGCGAGCGCGATCGCGCCGCCCGCCCGCCAGACGAAGTCCGCCGCGTGGGCGCCCACGACGAGCAGGCGCCGGCTCATGCCGCACCCGCCAGCCGGCGCGACTGGTCGACGATCATCCCCTGCACCTCGTCCTCGTCGAAGCCGGCCTCGAGCAGGCGGTCGGCCCAGAGGGCGAGCCCGTCCTCCACCGGCGGGTAGTCGGGGTTGCCGCAGTCGCTCGAGAAGAGCGTGCGCTCGGGCCCGACCGCGCGCACCCCCTCGAAGACGCGCTCCCAGGTCGTCTTGCCGGAGAGCGGGGTGCTCAGGCAGCGCTCGAGCAGGCAGCCGCGGTCGGCGAGCGCGCGCTGGTCCTCGAGGGAGAGGTTCTGGCAGGGGTACTCGGGGTGGGTGATCACGATCTCGGCGACGCCCTCCTCGAGCGCCCCCTCCACGACCGCGAACGTGTCGTCCCGGTCGAGGTGGCCGGTGGCGAGGACGAGCCCGTGGCGGGCGACCGCGCGCAGCACCTCGCGCGTCTCCGGGAGCAGCTCGCGGCCGGGCCCGGTCACCTGCACCGGCTCCACGCCGAGCCCGAGGGCGCGCAGCTCGTGCTGCAGGCGCGCCCACTGGGGCACCTTGTCGCCCGGCCGCGGCTCCCTCCGCCCGGCCGTTTCCGCCGGCGAGTCGACGGTCGGCATCCAGACGATGCGGGCACCCTCGCGGGCGGCGATCTCGACGGCGAGCGCGTTCATCCCGCCCACCGCCCGGTTCAGGGCGAGCGTGCCGACGACCCGCACCTTTGGGACCACGCCCGCGACCACCTGCGCCCGCTCCGCGGTCGAGGTGTAGTGCGACTTGAGGGCGAAGCCGCCGAGCCCGACCTCGGCGAAGCGCCGGGCGAGCGCGACGTCGTCGATGCGCCGCGGGGGGACGTCGGGGGCGACGTGCACGTGCAGGTCGAAGCCGCCCCGGACGAGCGCGCGCGCGCGCCCGCTCGGCCGCGCTTCGGTGGTAGGCGCCGCCATCCCCGCCTACCGCCCTCGCGCCGCCGCCAGCCCCGCGAGCTGCGCCGCGCTCGCGGAGGCGACGTGCGGCTCCACGCCGAGCTCGACCAGAAGCTCGCGGGCGGCCTCCATCTCGTCCACGCGCCGGGCGGCGTGGGCGCGGCTGCCCGCGAGGGCGCGCTCCAGGTAGCGCCTGCCGACCACCGCCTCGATCTCGCGCGCGAGCCACTCGCCGCACCCCGCCGCCTCCGCCGCCTGCATGCTCTCGACGACGGCGGCGGCAAGCCCTTTCATGAACACGGAGCGCAGGAGCTTCCGCGCTGCCGCCTCGCCCGCCTCCGGGGAGACGACCGTGACCGGCATCCCGAGCGGGCCGAAGAGCTCGGCGAAAGCGGCTGCCCCCGTGCCCGAGGCGAGCGCGGGCGTGCGGAGCCCGCGCTCCGGCACCGGGCCAAGCAGGGCGACGTCGGCGAAGCGCGCGCCCGCTCGCTCTGCGAGCGCGGCGAGCTCCCGCTTGAGCGCGGGGGAGGCGGTGTTCAGGTCGGCGTAGAGCGCCCCCGCGCGCAGGGCGGGGAGCGCCGCTTCCGCGGCCTCGAGCGCCGCCTTCGCCGAGTTGACGCTCAGCACCGCGTCGCACCCCCCGACGGCGACGGCGGCCGTCGGCGCCCGCGCAACGGCGGGCTCCTCCCGGCCGGGGTCGGGGTCGTAGCCGCGCACCTCGGCCCCGGCCGCGGCCAGCTCGGCCGCGAGCCTGCCTCCCGCCTCGCCGAGCCCGAGGACCGCCACCCGGAGCGGCTTCCTCTCGCGCACCTGCTCGCCTGCCCCGTCGCTCATCGGCCTCGCGGGAGCGAACCCTACCGGCTTTTCGACAAAATCGTTGACGATCTTTCCAGCAATCGGCAGGATGGAGGCGCGCGATGCCGACCGATGCCAGCTTCGAGGCGCTCCGCGAGGCCATCGTCCGCGGGTACATCGCGCCGGACGCCCGGCTCGTGGAGGCGGACATCGGCGCCGCCTTCGACATGTCGCGGGGAGCCGTCCGCACCGCGCTGATCCGGCTCGAGCAGGAGGGTCTCGTCGTGCGGGAGCCGCACCGGGGAGCGCGCGTGCGCCGGGTCACGGACGAGGAGGCGATCGAGATCCTCCAGGCGCGCGCCGTCCTCGAGGGGCTGGCGGCGCGGCAGGCGGCCGAGCGGATCGAGGACGCAGGCGCGGAGCGGCTGCGCGCCCGCCTCGCCCGGCAGCGCGAGCTCTTGGAGGCGGGCGACCTGCTCGCCGCCTCCGACGCGAACGCCGACCTGCACGCGACCCTGCTCGAGCTCTCCGGGCACGCCACGGCGTGCAGGCTGATCCGCTCCCTGAGCTCGCAGACCGTGCGCTACCAGTACCGGACGATCCTGCTTCCGGGCCGCGCCGCGGCGTCGCTTCGGGAGCACACGGCGATCGTGGAGGCGGTCGCCGCCGGGCGGCCGGACGAGGCGGAGGCGGCGATGCGCGCCCACCTCTTCAACGTCGCCCGGGCCGTGCAGCGGCGCGCGCTTCCGGGCGGCATCGACCAGGCGAGCCGCGGGGTCCTCGAGGGAGGGGCGCGGTGAGCGCGCGCAGCCTGGAGGACCTCCTCCGCTCGGTGGAGAGCCCGGTGCGGCTGCTGCGCAACGCCCCGGTGGGGCCCAACGTCTACCCGGGCGTGCCGGCGGAGTACACGAACTGGCGCGACGAGGTGATGGCCTGGCAGGAGACGTGCGTGCTCTTCAACCTCTCCTACCACATGGCCGACCTGGCCGTGCGCGGGCCGGACGCGCTGACGCTCCTCTCCCGGCTCGCGATCAACAGCTTCGCCGGCTTCACCCCCGACCGGGCCAAGCACTTCGTGCCCTGCACCCCGGAGGGCTACGTGATCGGGGACGTGATCCTGTACGCGCTCGCCGAGGACGAGTTCACCCTCGTGGGGCGGGCGCCCGCGCTCAACTGGGTGCGCTACCACGCGGAGACGGGGGGCTACGACGTCGAGGTCGAGCTCGACGAGCGGTGGGCGCTGCGAACCGACGGGCGCCGCCGCTCGTACCGCTTCCAGGTGCAGGGCCCGAACGCGATGCAGGTGATCGAGAAGGCCCTCGGCCGTGAGCCGCCCGAGCTCCGCTTCTTCCACACGACGGTGGTGCGCATCGCCGGCAAGGACGTGCACGCGCTCCGGCACGGGATGGCCGGCCAGCCGGGCTGGGAGCTCTTCGGGCCGTGGGAGGAGCGCGAGGCCGTGCACGAGGCGCTCGTCCGCGCGGGCGAGGAGTTCGGGCTGCGCCTGGTCGGCGGCCGGGCCTACTCCTGCAACACGCTCGAGTCAGGATGGATCCCCTCCCCGCTGCCGGCCGTGTACACGGGCGAGAGCCTGAGGCCCTACCGCGAGTGGCTGCCGGCGACGGGCTACGAGGGCACGGCCTCCATCGGGGGGAGCTTCGTCTCGGACGACATCGAGGACTACTACTTCACGCCCTGGGACCTGGGGTACGGCCACTACGTGAAGTTCGACCACGAGTTCATCGGGCGCCAAGCGCTCGAGGAGATGGCGGAGGGCGAGCACCGGCGCAAGGTGACGCTCGAGCTCGACGACGAGGACGTGCTCCGGGCGATCGGGACGATGTTCCGGAAGGAGGGCCGGGCGAAGTTCATCGACTGGCCGTCCGCGGTGTACTCGATGCACCCGTACGATCGGGTGACCGTGGACGGGGAGACCGTCGGCGTCTCGACCTGGATCGGGTACAGCGCCAACGAGGGCAAGATGCTGACGCTGGCCGTCGTGGACGCGGAGCACGCCGAGCCGGGAACGCCCGTGACGCTGGTCTGGGGCGAGGAGGACGGCGGGACCGCGAAGCCGACGGTGGAGCGGCACGTGCAGGTGGAGATCGGCGCCGTCGTCTGCCCGGCCCCGTACGTGGAGACGGTCCGGGAGGCCTACGCGCCGGGGACGTGGCGCGCCGCCCGAGCCTGAGGGGCGCGGCCGCGCCCATCCTCGGCGCCGCCCGGCAGCGGGCGAGCGCGTGCCGGCGCTCGCCGGCTGTATGCAAAGCCGGCCTCCACGGCAACGGATCGGCCCGCGTTTGGAGCACGCTCGAGCGTTCCTGTATACATCGCTCCATGCCCGGGTCGAGCAGGGCGGGCACGCAGCGGGTCGGGGGTCGGGTCTTCCGCGTTGCCCGGTGCACCGCGGAAGACCTGACCCCACGGGCAAGCACACCGAGGAAGGAGGAAGGCTGGTGAACCGGTTGAGATTGGTCGCGGCTGTGGGCGTCCTGGCGTCGCTCACGGCCGCCCTCAGCGGGTCGAGCGCATACGGGGAGTCGAGCGGTTCCGCGCAGCGGGAGCCGATCAAGATCGGCGCGATCACCCCGCTGACGGGCCCCTTCGCGCCCTGGGGCATCCAGGTGCGCGCAGGGATGGCGCTCGCGATCAACGAGATCAACAGGGCGGGCGGAGTCAAGGGCCGCGGCCAGGGGCGGCGCCTCAACCTCGTCGTCGCGGACGACCGGTCGGTGGACGCGAACGCCGCGGTCGACGGCTTCCGGCGGCTCACCGAGCAGGAGCGCGTGGTCGCCATCGGCGGCATCATCGGCAGCAACATCGCGCTCGCGACGGCCCGGCTCGCGGAGCAGGCGCGCGTGCCGCTCTTCCTGGTGAAGGCGGGCGCGAACGAGATCCTGACGCGGAGCAGCCGGTACACGTTCCGCACCTGCCTGCCCGCGGCCGCGGAGGTGGGCATCCCGATCGTGCAGCTTGCGCAGCGCCGCGGCCTGCGCAGCGTGGGCGCGATCATCGCCGACTACGCCTGGGGCCAGTCGTTCAAGGAGTCGCTCGAGCAGGCGTTCAAGGCGGCGCCGAACATCCGCCTGAACATGCAGGTCGTGCCGGTCACCGCGACCAACTTCATCCCCTCCCTGCGCGCGCTCGGCGACGTGTCCCTGATCGTGGCGACGGGCCATCCCCCGGGGGCGGGCGCGATCCTCGCCCAGGCGGGGCAGCTCGGGATGAAGGCGCCGGTGGTGGGGGCCTACTCGCCCTACACCGTGACCGCGCGGGCGGCGGGCGAGGCCGCCTACGGCCGCTGGGGCGACTTCAAGTGCATGGCGACCGCGTCGAAGGAGTACAAGGCGCTCGCCAAGCGGTACCTGCGGACGTTCCCGCAGAACGGGTTCTTCGAGGACGACGCGCTGGCGGCGTACGCATCCGTGAAGATCGTCGCGGAGGCGATCAGCAAGGTGGGCACGAACACGGAGCGGATCGCGGCCTACGTCCGCTCCAACACGTTCAACATCCCCGGGTACGCGTTCCCGCTCCGGTGGACGGCGTGGGGCGAGATCCAGGGGCCGCAGGTGCAGTTCGCCATCCTGACGAAGGGGCCGCCGCCGGAGCCCGGCCTGAACACCGCCGGCAGCTGGTGGCCGCGGGTGCTCTTCCGCTCGCAGCCGCTGACGCCCTACCGTCCGTAGTCGGAGAGGAGCCGCGATCTGCTGCTCGAGGTCGAGAAGGTCACGAAGCGCTTCGGCGGCCTCCCGGCCGTGGACGGCGTCACGTTCCGGGTCGACGACGGCGAGATCGTCGCCGTCGTCGGCCCGAACGGGGCCGGCAAGAGCACCCTCCTGAAGGTCATCGTCGGCCTCGAGCGGCCCACGGAGGGGAGCGTGCGCCTGCGCGGCGCGAAGGTGGACGGCCTGTTCCCCCACCAGGTGCGGCGCAGGGGAATCGCGATGGCGGCCCAGAGACCCCTCCCCTTCGGCTCCCTGACCGTCCTCGAGAACGTCGTGGTCGCGGCCATGTTCGGCGGGGACGGCGTCGTCGGCGAGGGCGAGGCGCGGAGGCGGGCGGCCGAGTCGCTGGCCTTCGTCGGCCTGCACGAGCGCGCCGACCACCCCATCTCGAGCCTGAACCTGCACGAGCTCCGCTTCCTCGAGCTCGCGAAGGCGCTCGCGGGCCGCCCCCAGGTGCTGCTCATCGACGAGGTGATGGCGGGCCTGAACGAGACGGAGCTCGCGGCCTCCATCGAGATCGTCCGCAGCGTCCGCGACAGGCTGGGAACGACGATCCTCTGGGTCGAGCACGTGATGAGCGCCGTCGTCCAGCTCGCCGAGCGCGCGATCGTCCTGAACTTCGGCAGGATCCTGGCCGAAGGCCCGCCTGAGGTGGTCATGCGGGACCCCCGCGTCATCGACGCCTACCTCGGGCAGGCCCACGTTGCTTGAGGTCGTCGGGCTGGCAGCCGGCTACCTCGGCGAGAAGGTCGTCGAGGACATCGACCTCGAGGTCGAGACCGGGGAGGCGGTGGCGATCGTGGGCTCGAACGGCGCGGGCAAGACGACGCTCTTCCGCGCCATCGCCGGCCTCCTGCCCGCGCTCGAGGGCCGGGTCGTGCTCGACGGGCGGGACCTGACCCGCCGTCCCGCCTACCGCCGGGCCCGCGCCGGCATCGCGTACGTCCCGGCCGAGCGGCACCTCTTCCCGGCCATGACCGTGAAGACCAACCTGCTCCTCGGCGCCTACCCGCGCCGGCCGGACCGGGAGACGCTGGAGCTCGTGTACGAGCTCTTCCCCCGCCTCAAGGAGCGGCTGCGCCAGCAGGCGGGGACGCTGAGCGGCGGCGAGCAGCAGATGCTCGCGGTCGCCCGGGCCCTCGTCGCGCGCCCGCGCCTGCTCCTCCTGGACGAGCCGACGACCGGCCTCGCGCCGATCGTCGCCCAGGCCGCGTTCGAGGCGCTCCAGGACCTGAAGCGGAAGGGGGTCACGCTCCTGATCGCCGAGCAGCAGGTCCCGCTCGCGCTCTCCGTCGCCGACCGCGGGTACGTGCTCGAGAACGGCCGCATCCGGCTCCAGGGGACGCCGGCCGAGCTGGAGCGTAACCCGGAGGTCCGGCGCGCGTACCTCGGGGTCGCATGAAGGCGGTCGTCTTCGACGGCGTCGTCCTGGGGCTCGCCTTCGGCCTGCTCGGCGTGGGCATGACGCTCGTCTACGGCCTCGGCGGCGTCCTCAACCTCGCCTACGGCCAGATCGTCGTCGTCGGGGCGATTGCGATCTCGCTGCTCATGGACGACGGGGCGCCGACGGCGCTCGCCGCCGTCGTGGGCGTGCTCGCCGCGACGGCGCTCGCCGTCCTCCTCGACCTCACCCTCATGCGCCCGGTCTACCGGCAGGAGGGCGAGGAGCGGACGCTCCTCGGCCTCCTGCTCACGCTCGGGGCCGCGTTCGTCGTCGCCGGCCTCCTCAACTGGCGCTACCCGACGGGCGCGCTCTACATCAACGTCGCCGGCGACCCGGTCTCGATCCTGGGGGTGCCGATGTCGCGGGGGAGCATCTGGGCGTCCGCGATCGCGCTCGCCGTGGCGGCGCTGCTCCTGCTCTTCTTCGGCGCGACCACCTTCGGGCGCGGCGTCCGCTCGGTGATCCAGGACGAGATCGGGGCGCAGCTCGTCGGCATCAACCCCTCCTCCGTGCGCACGGTGATCTTCGCGATGAGCGGCGCCCTGGCCGGGATCGTGGCGATCACGCACTCGATGAGCGGCCCGCTGACGGTCACGGCCGGCTTCGAGCTCACGGTCTTCGCGCTGATCGTCACCGTCGTGGGCGGCCTGGGGAGCGTCGCGGGCGCGTTCCTGGCCGGGGTGCTCCTGGGGGTCGTGAACGCGCTCAGCGTCCACTACATCGGCCAGTACATCACGAGCGTCATCCTCCTGGGCGCGGCCGCGCTCACGCTCCTCGTCCGGCCGCGCGGGCTGCTGGGGCGGTAGGCGGTGGGCAGGCTCGGACTCGCGCTCGCCCCGATCGCGGTCACGGCCGCGGTCCTCGCCCTCCTCCCCCCGCTCTGGTTCGGCGACTCGCCCTACACGACCTCCCTCGCCGCCCAAGCGCTCGTCTTCGCCTCGTACGGGGTCGGCTTCAACCTCGTCTTCGGGAGCACGAACCAGCTCTTCCTGTGCGTGGGCGCGCTCGCCGGCCTCGCCGGCTACACGACGGGGATCCTCGCCGAGCGGACGTCGCTCTCGATCTGGCTCGCTGCGGCCGTGGGGACGGCGGCGGCGGCCGTCGTCGGCGGGCTTCTGAGCTGGATCTCCGTGCGCCGCTCGCTGGGGGTCATCTTCACGGGGATCGTGACCCTTGTCTTCTCGCTCGCGTTCACGAACCTGCTCCTCGGCCAGCGCGACCTGACCCAGGGGGAGACGGGGCTCGTCGTGCCGCAGGCCGCCGCCGACCTGGCCGAGGACCGGGTCGGGGGCTACTACCTCTTCGCCGGGCTGCTCGTCGCCTTCCTCCTCGTCTTCCGCGCCCTCCAGCTCTCCCGCGCCGGCTGGGCGTTCCGCGCCCTGCGCGACGACGAGGTGGCCGCCGAGCTCTCGGGCGTCGACGTCGCGCGCTACCGGATCTACGCGGCGGCGGTGGGCTCCGCGATGATCGGCCTGACGGGCGCGCTCTACGCGTACAGCGCGGGCTTCATCAGCCCGGCCACGTACGCGTTCGAGCGCGTGGACGTGCGCGTCCTCGTGCTCGTCGCCTTCGGCGGCCTGGGGACGCTGCTCGGGCCCGTGCTGGGGGCGGGGGTCTTCGCGTTCGTGGACGAGCGGCTGACGGAGAGCCTCCAGCTCCGCGAGGTCCTGTACGGGCTGTTCGTGATCGCGCTCTTCCTCGGCTTCCGACGCGGCATCGTCCACACGGCCGCCGACCTCGTCCGCAGGCTGCGGGCGAGGCGGCGCCCGGCGGCGGTCAAGGAGCAGCCGGCCGCCAAGTGAGCACTCGGGGGCCGCCCGGGCACGGCCCGCGGGCGTCCCCGGTAGGCTCCCGCCGCAATGCCCAGGGGGAACAGCGCGAGCTCGCAGACGACGAAGGCGACGCTCGGGCTCCGCGAGCTCCTGCTGAGCGGGGCGTTCGGGCCGGGCGACCGCGTCCCCGAGCTGCGCCTCGTCGAGGAGCTCGGCGTCTCGCGGACGCCGCTCCGGATCGCGCTCATGACCCTCGCCCACGAGGGGCTGCTGGAGGCGCTCCCCGGCGGCGGCTTCGTCGTCCGCGAGTTCACCCGGACCGACATCGACGACGCGATCGAGCTACGGGGCGTGCTCGAGGGGATGGCGGCGCGCCTCGCCGCCGAGCGCCTCGAGTCCGACGACGAGCTGGAGCCGCTGCACGAGCTCCTGCGAGCGCTGGACGAGGTCGTGCGCGACCCGAGCGAGAGCGCGTTCATGACGTACATCGAGCTCAACCAGGCGTTCCACGACGGCTTCCGCGACCTGGCGAAGAGCCGGCAGCTGAGCCGCGCCCTGGAGCACGTGCTCGCGCTCCCCTTCGCCCCCCCGAGCGCCCTCCTCCGCGTCCACGCCGCGCTTCCCGAGTCGTGGGAGATCCTGCTCGTCGCCCAGCACCAGCACGTGGCGCTCGTCGAGGCGATCGGGCGCCGGGAGGGGGCGCGCGCGGAGGCGATCGCGCGCGAGCACGCGCGCATCGCGCGGCGCAACCTCGACGTCGCGCTCGCCAACCGCGACCTGCTCGAGCGGGTGCCGGGGGCCTCGCTGCTCCGCCTGCCCTCCGCGCGCTGACGCCCGCTCAGCGCCGCTCCACGGCCTGGTGGTCGCGGCCGAGGAAGGTGTTCGCCCAGGCGCTCGTGCCCTGGAGGGCGTTGTCCTTGACGACGACGGGGCCATCGAGCATGGCCTCCTCCTCGCCGTATGCCTTCAGGCGCTCGTAGGCCTGCGACCAGATGCACTCCCAGTCGTACACCTCGCACAGGCCGTCGCGGGTGCCGCCGCAGGGGCCGTTGCGCTGGTTCTTCGCGCACATCGACTCCGGGCACACGTACGCGATCTCGGACAGCGAGCAGTCGCCGCAGTCCCGGCAGCGAAACAGCGGCACCTTCACCCCCTGCTCGAGCACGTGCAGCGCCCGGCCCAGCGCCCTGGGGCCGCGCTCGACCGCGCGGTAGAGCGCCCGCCCGGCGGGGCGGAGAGGCGCCTCCGGCGCGAAGACCGCGTCGTGGGCGCGCCGGCTCAGCCGGTAGCGGAGCGGGACCCGGAGCTCCGTCCGGCGCGCCCGCTTCGACTCCAGGTAGGCGC
Organism: Gaiellaceae bacterium; assembly: GCA_035574655.1. Lineage (GTDB taxonomy): Bacteria > Actinomycetota > Thermoleophilia > Gaiellales > Gaiellaceae > GMQP-bins7. Next base: position 38,514 of record DATLYP010000069.1, on the reverse strand, counting down.
GGCTCAGCTCGTCGCTCGAGAGCCCCGTCTCCGGGTCGGCCTCGAAGAGGTAGAACTCGCCGGGCAGGGGGAAGTGGATCTCGCGCGCGAACGCGCGCCAGTCGTCCGGCGCGAAGGAGGCGGCGCGGTCGACGATCTCCCCGAACGTGGCCGCGGGCATGTGCCCGCCCAGGTAGACGCCGTCGAAGCCGAGGCCGCGCGCGACCGCCGCGTGCTTCGCCGCCAGCTCGACGAAGAACGCCCGCCCCTTGTCGGGGGAGGCGCCCTGCCGCTCCGCGAGCTCGAGCAGCTCGTCGCTCACGACCACCCCCGGGATCCTCCCCCGGTGGAAGGCGCGCGCCGCGGCCGGGGAGAGGAGGTACACGTTCGCGAGCGCCCGCAGCGGCAGCCGCTCGCGCCGGATGTAGCGCAGCAGCTCGTCGTCCTTGCGCGCGTTCCAGCCGATCTGGTTGACGACGAAGCGCGCGCCCGCGCGCGCCTTCTTGCGCAGCTTCAGGTACTGCGGCACCACCTCCCGCTCGTAGCGCTTGTGATTCGTGACCACGCAGCCGAGGAAGAAGTCGGTGCGGTCGAGCCGGCTCCCGGGCGGGCGCCCGGCGGGCAGGCCCTCGTTCATGTCCGAGAGCAGCTTGAGGAGGCCGACCGAGTCGATGTCGAAGACCGGCTTCGCGAGCCCCTCGTGCCCGGTCACCGGGTAGTCGCCGGACATCGCGAGCACGTTGTGGAAGCCCTCGGAGGCGAGCTTCCACCCCCGGCTCTCGAGCGCGTTCCGGTTCCAGTCCTTGCAGGCGAGGTGGATGATCACCTCCTGCCCGCGGGAGACGAGGTCGGTGCCGAGCGTGTCGGGGGCGAGCATCGCGTGCCCGCCCGGGTTGTCCGTGATCGAGAGGACGTCGATGCGCGGGTCCTCCGCCAGCTCGCGGGCGAGCCGGAGCACGCCCCGCCCCCGCTCGGCGGTGATCACGCCCCGGCTGGTGACGATCTCGGCGGCGACGACGAACGCGCCCGGCGCTGCCAGCTTCTCGCGGAGGGCCGCCATCGCCGCGGCGGCGGCGCTAGACCGCCGCCGCCTTCGTCCGCCAGCCGGGCGCGTACCGGGTCCGCGCGACCTCCGAGTACGGGCAGGGGCTGACGATGGCGCGGATCTCGCACTGCACGTGCCGCTCCACGACCGGCCGCGGGGAGCCGCCGCCTTCCTCGCCCCAGATCAGCGTCACTTCGTTGCCGATCTTGACGTCGTTGTCGACGATCGCGAGCGAGAGCATGGAGCGCTCGTTGTAGCTGTAGCCGCTGAAGGTGGAGATCCCGACGAGCTCGTCGCCGACCATGAGCCGGTCGTACGGCCAGGTCGCGTAGTTGGAGAGCGGCAGGTCGATGTACTTGGCGGGCGTGCCCTTCTGGAACAGGGTCGCGAACGCGCGCGTGACGTCGCCCGCGTTCCAGGCGAGCGTCACCTTCCGCCGCGGCGGCGACGCGGCCATCTCCTGGAGCGCCTCACGGCCGACGAAGTCGTGGTCGAACTTGACGAACTGGCCGTACCCGAGGTCCCAGGGGGTGAGGTAGTAGTCGGTGATGTCGTCCGAGTAGTAGCTGCCGCCGAGCGACCCGGTGCCCTCGTATCCGTCCGCGGGCAGCCACTCCCGGTAGGGGCGCATCTCCTCGCCCGTGAACACGGCCGGCAGCGGGGAGGGGATCCAGCCCGACTCGAGCGTGTTCGTCGCGTAGACACGCGAGCCGACCTGGCGAAGGCCGTAGTCGCGGCCGGCCTCGATGAGCGCGCCGCGCACCTCCTCGGCGTCCTCCCAGGGGCCGAAGAGCTCCATGCCGGGGGCGCCGGACATCCCGTGGTGGAAGGCCCGCACGCGGCGGCCGGCGATCGTGATCTCGCCCATGCGGAAGAAGGGGATGTCGGGAAGCGGCCCTCCCGTCGCCCGCTCGAGCACCTGCGGCGCGGTCGGGCCCTGCAGCTGGAAGCGGTACTGCTTGCGCCGGCCCGTCGGGTTCACGGCCGTGCGCTCGTCCCGCTCCACGCGCACGTCGTAGTCGCCCGTCTCGGCGTGGAACTGCACCCAGTTGTGCGCCGACGGGCGGCCCACGAGCGAGACCCGGTTCTCGTCCAGGAAGAAGAGGATCGCGTCCCCGATCACGTACCCGTCGTGGTTGCAGGCGACGAACTGCTTGGCGCGGTTGGGGACGAAGTTCGAGAAGGTGTTGACGCCGAGCTCGGAGAGCAGCCGGAGGACGTCCGGCCCCTCCAGGTAGAGGTCGGTCATGTGGTGCGACTGGTCGAAGAGCGCGCACGTCTCCCGCCAGGCGACCTGCTCGTCGCGCCAGTTCGAGAACTCCGACGGGACCGCCGGGTAGACGTACGGGCCGAGCTGCGAGGTGCGCGCGAGCTGGACGGCGCTTCCGGCCTCGCGCAGCGCGTCTTCCAGGCTTCGATGGCTCATCCTCCGGCCTCCTCAGCGAGCGGACGTCAGCAAAACCGTGGCGCTCTTCGCCACCACCGTGAGCCTAGTGCATGCAATCGGCGCCAGTCCAGCCCGGGAATCGGAGGCTTGGGCCTTGAAATGCATGCAAAAGAGCCGGCGGGCGGCCGACGTCGCGCCCGGCGCTCGGCGCGTACGTACCATCCCAGCAGCAGGCGAGCAGGCGGGAGCCGGGCACGCGGGGCGAGGAGGAGCGATGGCGGAGGTGCTGCTGTTCCACCACGCGCAGGGCCGGACGGCGGGCGTCCGCGCCTTCGCCGTCGAGTTGCGGCGGGCCGGGCACACGGTGCACGTGCCCGACCTCTACGACGGCCGCACGTTCGCGAGCCTCGAGGAGGGCGTCGCGTACGCCGAGCAGCTCGGCTTCGGCGAGGTCGTCGAGCGCGGCCAGCGGGCCGCGGACGCTCTGCCCGGGGAGCTCGTCTACGCCGGCTTCTCCCTGGGCGTGCTGCCCGCGCAGACGCTCGCCCAGACCCGCCCCGGCGCGCGCGGCGCCCTCCTCTTCCACGCCTGCGTGCCCGTGACCGCGCTCGGGGCCTCCTGGCCGGCGGGGGTGCCCGTGCAGGTCCACGCGATGGAGGCGGACCCGTTCTTCGTCGAGGAGGGCGACTTCGAGGCCGCCCGCGAGCTCGCGAAGACGGCCGGGGAGGCCGAGCTCTTCCTCTACCCCGGCTCGCAGCACCTCTTCGCCGACGCGAGCCTCCCCTCCTACGACGCGGCTGCGGCCGCGCTGCTCCTGTCGCGCGTCCTCGGCTTCCTCGGGGCGGTCGACGCCCGGGACGGGTAGCGCGTGCGACGAGCCGGTGCGCGCGGGCGCGCGCGGCGCCGGAGTACCCTGGAGCCGCCATGGCGGGCGTCGCCGACGTGGAGCTGACGCAGACCGACGGGTACGTGGTGGAGTCGGCCGACGGCGACCTCGGCTGGGTGGAGGACGTGTGGCTGGACGAACGGGGCGAGCCGTGCGCGCTCGCCGTCCGCATGCACGACGGCAGGCACGGGCTCGTGCTGCGCGAGGAGGTCCTCGCCGTCGATCGCGACTACCGCTGGGTCGTCGTCCGCCCGCACCCGCACGTCCTCGAGCTGCGCCGCCCCCGCCTCGCGGGCCCTCGCGGGACGGGAGAACGATCGCTCGCCGCCCGCTGGGAGACGACGGGCGAGGAGCTTTCCGCCGCGCCCCGCCGGCCGCTGAGCCGGCTGCCGGCGCGGGCGGCGAGGAGGCTGACCGCCCGCCTCCGCCTGCGCCGCCACCTCCCGCCCGCCTACCTGATCGGGATCTTCATCGCCGCCCTCCTCGCGATCGTCGGCGCCACGATCACGCTCGTCATGCTGGTGGCGAAGCTCGTTACCGGTGAGGCGTACTGACCGGGAGCGACCGCGCGCTCAGCGCGCTCTCGCCGGGCGCAGGCCTCCCCAGAACGTGGCCGCGAGCATGGCGGCCGCAGCGCAGAGCACGATCGTCCCCCCCGGCGGCAGGTCGGCGTAGTAGGCGATCGTGAGGCCGAGGAGGACGCTCGCCAGGCCCGTCGCGAGCGAGAGCGCGAACGCCGAGCGCATGCTCCAGCCGAGGCGGGTGCCCGCGCTCACGGGGAGCACCATGAGGGCGGCGATGAGAAGCACGCCGACGACGCGCAGCGAGAGGGCGACCGTGACCGCGGCGAGAGCGGCGAGGGCGACGTTGAGGGCGTCCACGGGCACGCCGGCGACGCGCGCGCCCTCCTCGTCGAGGACGACGGCGGCGAGCGCGCGGTAGAGGAGGCCGAGGACGGCGAGCCCGGCTGCGCCGAGCCCCGCGACCAAGGCGACGTCGCCGCGGGTGACGGTCAGGAGCGAGCCGAAGAGGTACTGGAAGAGGCCGACGTCGAGCGCGCCGGCGAGGGAGACGAGCACGACGCCGGCCGCGATCCCCGTGTAGAAGACGAGCGCGAGCGCCTGGTCGCCCGCCGCGTGCCGGCGCGCGCGCAGGAGCTCGATCGCGACCGCGCCCGCGACGGCGGCGACGAGCGCTCCGAGCACCGGCGAGACGTCGAGGAGCAGGCCGCCGGCGACGCCGGCGAAGGCGACGTGGCCGATCCCGTCCCCGATCAGGCTCAGCTGCCGCTGGACGAGGAAGAACCCCACCGCGGGCGCGAGCACGCCCACGATCGCGCCGGCGGCGAAGGCGAGGCGCATGAACTCCGGCTCGAGCAGGTCAGGCATGGACGTGCGAGGGGTCGTGCCAGAGCCCGGGCAGCGCGGAGGGATGGCCGTCGAAGGCGATCCCGCCGCGCACGAGCAGCAGCCGCTCGACGTACCTCTCAACCGCGCCGAACTCGTGCGAGACGTAGACGATCGTCGTCCGAAGCTCCGCGTGCAGGCGGGCCAGGAAGGCGGCGAGCGACTCCTGGGCATCCGCGTCCACGCCCGCGGTGGGCTCGTCGAGGACGAGCAGGGAGGGCTCGGCGGCGAGCGCCTTCGCGATGAACGCGCGCTGCTGCTGGCCGCCCGAGAGCTCCCGCAGCGGCCAGGAGGCCCGCTCGGCGAGGCCGACCCGGGCGATCGCCTCCTCGACCGCCGCCCGGTCGGCGCGCCCGGGCCGGCCGAGAAGGCCGGTGACCGGGAGCCGACCGGCGGCCACGACCTCGCGCACGGTCGCGGGGGCCTCCGTGCCCAGCCGCGTGCGCTGGGCCAGGTAGCCGACCTTCCCCCGGTGGGAGGCGGCGTGCGCGGGCCGGCCGAAGAGGAGCACGCGCCCGGAGAGAGGACGCTCCAGGCCGAGCAGGAGCCGGACGAGCGTCGTCTTCCCGCCGCCGTTCGGCCCCGCGACGGCGACGAACTCGCCGGCCCGGATCTCCACGCTGACGTCCCGCAGGACGGGCGGGCCGACGCCGTACGCGAAGGAGACGCGCTCGAAGGCGGCGACCGGATCCTCTACCGGCATCCGAGCGCCTCCCGGAGCGCGGCGAGGTTGTCCCGCATGAGGGAGACGTAGTCCTCGCCCGCCTCGGCCTCCTCCGGGGTGAGGCCCTCGAGCGGGTTGAGCACGGCCGTCCGCGCCCCCGCCTCCCGGGCCACCGTCTTCGCGAGCCGCGGCGAGACGAGCGTCTCGAAGAAGACGGTCGTCGCGCCCCTCGTCCGCACCTCCTCGGCGAGCCGCTCGATCGCGCGCGCGCCCGGCTCTGCCTCCGGGGAGACGCCCGCGAGCGCCACCTGCTCGAGGCCGTACGCCTCGGCCAGGTAGCCGAAGGCGGCATGGCTCGTCACGATCTCCCTCCGTGCGCAGCGGGCGAGGCCGAGGCGGAACTCGCGGTCGAGCGCGCGCAGCTCCGCGAGGAGCGGACGCGCGGCGTCCGGCCGGCCGAGCACGCGGGCGATCCGGCGCACGACCGCGGCGTAGCGGCGCGGGTCGAGCCAGACGTGCGGGTCGGCCGCTCCCGCCCCTTTTTCTCCTGCCGCCGGGCGCAGGTCGAGCCCCTCGAGCACGTCCACCGCGTTCGCCCGCCCGCGCACCGCGTCCTCGAGCGCGGGCATGAAGCCGCCCCCCACGTACACGACGAGGTCCGCCTCTCGGAGCGCCTGCACGTCACGTGGGGAGAGCTCGAGGTCGTGCGGCTCCGCCCCCGCCGGTGTGAGGTTGCGGACGTGGGCCTCGGGGGCGATCCGCTGCGCTGCGTACGCCAGGGGGTAGAAGGCGGCGACGACCTGCGGCGCGCCCCCCGCCCCCTGCGCGCCTCCGCCCTGATCCGCGCCGCCGCAGCCGGCGACAACGGCCGCGGCGAGGAGCGCCGCGCCGGCAAGGAGCGCCCGGCGGGCAAGGAGCGCCCCGCGGGCGGCGAGGAGCGCCCCGCGGGCAAGGAGCGCCCCGCGGGCGAGGAGCGCCCCGCCGACGGCCGAGGGAGGCGCCGCCGTGCCGGAAGCGGCGAGCGGGCCTGCCGACGCTCCTTCGACTCGCATGTCGCTCACCCTAGCACGCTTTGAGAATCATTCGCATTCTCAGTGCGGTAGGATGGGCACGGTGAGCGGTCGTTCCCGTCCCCTCTCCTCGTCCTCGTGGCTTCGGCACGCGCTCGAGGGGCTGCGGCGCGCAGGTTTCCGTAGCGGAGGCGCCCGCCGGGCGGTGGTCGATTTCCTCGACGGCCAGGACTGCTGCCTGTCGGCGCAGGAGATCTTCGACGGCATCCGGGCGAGGGGCGGCAAGGCGGGCATGGCGAGCGTCTACCGGGCCCTCGACACGCTCGCCGAGCTCGGGCTCGTGCAGCGCGTCGACCTCGGCGACGGCGTCGCCCGCTTCGAGCCCGCGTGGCCGGGCGGCGAGCACCATCACCACGTCGTCTGCGACGGCTGCGGCCGCGTGGAGGCGTTCTCGGACGCGCCCTTGGAGCGCGCGCTCGGCCGCGTCGCGGGCCGCCTCGGCTTCGCCGTCGACGCGCACGAGGTCGTCCTCCGCGGCGCCTGCGCGGACTGCCGCCCCGCCGCCTGAGGCGTCTGCGCTCTCCGCCTGCAACAGCGGGGTCAGGTCTCTTCCGTTGCGTACGGAACCCGTGGGATCAGAGGCGATGCAACACCGGGGTCAGGTCCCTGCCGTTGCGCTGACGCGCAACACCCCGGGGGGTCAGGTCTCGTCTGGTGCACGCAACGAACGGGACCTGACCCCGTGTTGCGCGCAACGAACGGGACCTGACCCCGCTGTCGCAACGAACGGGACCTGACCCCGCTGTTGCGCGCGAGGGCGCCTACGAGGTGCGCCGCTCGGCCTCGCCGCCCGCCGCCCGCCGCCGCAGCACCCGCTTCGCGACCTCGAGCACGGGCACGATCGTCGCCGCGGCGCCGACGACCAGAAGCCACGTCCCCGCCGAGAGCGACTCCGTCCCGAACGCGTCTTGCAGGAAGGGCACGTTGAGGACGAGCGTGACGAGGAAGAGCTCCCAGAGGATGGCGAGGTTCAGCCAGCGGTTCGCGAACGGCCGCTCGAGCACGGAGCGCCGGTCGGAGCGGTAGCTGTACGCCTTGAAGAACTCGATCACGACGAGGGTGGCGAACGTGATCGTCATCGCCTCCTCGAGGGGCCTGCCGGAGGAGAGCGCGAAGCTGAAGAGAGCGAGCGTGACGAGCGCCGACCAGATGCCGCCCACGCCGATCAGGGTGACGACGGGGCGGGTGAAGATGCCCTCCCGGCGCCGGCGCGGCGGCTGCCGCATCAGGTCGCTCTCGTGCGGGTCGAGGGAGAGAGCGAGCGCGGGGAGCCCGTCCGTCGCCAGGTTCACGTAGAGGATCTGGACGGCGCTCAGCGGCAGCGGCCGGCCGAGCAGGGAGGAGCCGAGGAGGAGGCCGATCTCGCCGAGGTTCGCGGCGAGGAGGTACATGAGGTACTTCTTGATATTCGCGAAGACGCCGCGGCCCGCCTCGACCGCGGCCACGATGGAAGCGAAGTTGTCGTCTGTCAGCGTCATGGCCGCCGCTTCCTTCGCCACGTCCGTGCCGGTGATGCCCATCGCGACGCCGATGTCCGCCTTCTTGAGCGCGGGCGCGTCGTTCACCCCGTCCCCGGTCACGGCGACCGCGTGCCCCTTGGCCTGCAGCGCGGAGACCACGCGCAGCTTGTGCTCGGGGGCGACGCGGGCGTAGACCTGGATCGCCTCGATCTCCCGCTCGAGCTCCGCGTCGTCCATCGCGTCCAGCTCGCTTCCGGTGACCGCGCGCCCGTGCGTGAGGATCCCGAGCTCGCGTGCGATCGCCTGGGCCGTGAGCGGGTGGTCGCCCGTGATCATCACCGGCCGGATGCCCGCCTGCAAGCAGGTCTCGACGGCCGGCTTCGCCTCCGGCCGGGGCGGGTCGAGCATGCCCACGAGCCCGAGCAGCGTGAGCTCGCGCTCCGCGTTCTCGAGCGTCGCCTCCCGCCGGCGCGCGACCGCGAGCACGCGCAGGGCGTCCCCGGCCATCGCCCGGGCCACCTCCGCGAGCGCGTCGCGCTTCGCCGGGTCGAGCGGCTCCTCTCCGGAGGGACCGAGCACGCGCGTGCAGGCGGCGAGGACGACCTCCGGCGCGCCCTTCTGGTAGGCGAGCCGCCCTTCCGGCGTCTCGTGGATGGTCGTCATCCGCTTGCTCTCCGACGTGAACGGGATCTCGGCAACGCGCGGGCAGCGCCGCTCGAGCTCCTCCCGGTCGAGACCGACCTTCGCAGCCGCGACGAGCAGCGCCCCCTCCGTCGGGTCGCCCCGGACCGCCCACTGCCCCTCCTCGCGGACGAGGCGCGCGTCGGAGGCGAGAGCGGCGCCGCGCAGCGTCTCCACCAGGGCGGGCGGCGGCTCGACCGGAGTGCCCGCGCGGAGCACCTCCCCCTCCGGCTCGTAGCCCGCGCCCGAGAGCTCGAGCAGCTCGCCCCCGGCGTAGATCCTGCGCACGGTCATCTCGTCCCTCGTCAGCGTCCCCGTCTTGTCCGTGCAGATGACGGAGACGCTGCCCAGGGTCTCGATCGCGGGCAGGCGGCGGACGAGCACGTTGCGGCGCACCATCCGCTGCGCGGCCAGAGTCAGGGAGATGGTGATGACCGCGGGCAGCGCCTCCGGGACGACGGCGACCGCGAGCGCCGTGCCGAAGAGGAGCATGTCGAAGAACGGCTGCCCCCGGACGAGCCCCAGGGAGACGACGATCAGCACGATGACGAGGGCGGCGCGCGCGAGCACCATCGCCACTCGGTCGAGGCTCTCCTGGAGCGGCGTCTTCGCCCGCTCGATCGTCTCCAGCAGGCGGGCGATGCCGCCGAACTCGGTGCTCATGCCCGTGGCCACGACGAGCGCCCGGCCGCGCCCGTAGGTGACCGCCGTCCCCGCGTAGACCATGTTGGCGCGCGCCGCGACCGACACGTCGCCGGGGACGGCCTCTGTGCGCTTCTCGACCGGATGCGACTCCCCCGTGAGGGCCGACTCCTCGACTTGGAGGTTGACCGCCTCTACGAGGCGTCCATCCGCCGACACCTTGTCACCCGCGCGCAGGAGCAGGACGTCGCCGGGGACGAGGTCGCGCGCAGCCACCTCCGTCTCCTCCCCGTCCCGGAGCACGGTGGCGGTGGGGGCGGCCAACCGGCGGAGGGCTTCGATCGCCCGCTCGGCCCGGTACTCCTGCACGAAGCCGAGCAGGGCGGCGAGGAGGACGATCACCGAGATGACGATCGCCTCGGTCGCGTGCCCGAGCACGACGGACAGGCCGACCGCGGCGAGCAGGATCAGGATGAGGACGTTCTTGAACTGGTCGAGCAGCAGCCTCCACGGCCGCACCGCTCCGGCGGCCTCGAGCTCGTTGGGTCCGTAGCGGGCGAGGCGCTCGGCGGCCGCGCGGGAGGAGAGGCCCGCCTCCAAGTCGGCGTCGAGGCGGGCCGCGGCCTCCTCGACCTCGAGGGCGTGCCACGCCTCAGCGAGCGGGGCCGCAGTTGGCGCAGGACCGCGGGGGGGCGTCTCGGTGAGCGCCGAGCGGGGGATCACTCCGTCACCCCTGCGCTGGCATGTGGTGGCGGACGACGAGCACCGAGCAGCGTACGCGGTAGGCGGCGCGCTCGGCGAGGTCGGCGCGCCTGCCGCGCCGCGGCGCGCGGCGCCCGACGACGACGAGGCTGGCAGCGGTGGCCGCCTCGGCGACTGCGTCGAGGAGAGGGCGCGGATCGACGAGCCCGTTCTCGCGCTCGGCCCGGAGCACGTCCGGAGCGGCGGCGTCCGCGAGCCCGACGGCGGGGACGAGGTCGCATCCGAGGCGGGCCGCGAGCGCGCGCGCCGTCTCCTCCGCCGCCCGCGACTCGGGGGAGCCGTCGATCGCGACGACGATCCGGTCCGGCCGGTGCGGCCCCCACCCCGGGCGCGCGAGGAGCACCGAGCACGGGGCGTCGTGCAGCGCCTCCACGTCGTGCCCGCCCAGGGCGAGCGCGGCCAGCCGCCGGTGGGAGCGGGCGCCGACCGCGATCAGCGTGGCGCCGCGCCGTTCCGCCTCGAGGCGGAGCAGGGGGACGAGGCGGCCGGCGGCGAGAACGGCCTCGTCGGCGTCCACGAGCTCCTTGGCGCGCTCCAGGTTCGCGGCCGTGTCCGCGTAGACGTGCTCCTCCGCGTCCGGCGCGGCCATGCCCGCATGCGCGGCCAGGTGCCGCTCGGCGACGGCGAGCAGCTCGAGTCGGCCGTCCGGGGCTCGCAGCACCCCGGCCTGCGCGGCCGCGAGCAGGCTCTCCGGCGTGTCGTCGAGGCCAACCAAGACGTGGCCGAAGACCGCGTCTTGGGCTCGCTCGCGGCCGGCCCCCGGTACGGATGCATTGGTGTACACGAGACACCTCCGAAGAGTCGCTTGCCCCTCGTAGGTCTCTCCCGCCCGACCGGGCCGCTCCGCCGGGCCGAAGGCCGCGCAGTGACGACGGAGCGCGCGGGGATACTCCCCTACGCGGCGGGGACGATACCTGCAACACCGGGGTCAGGTCCCGCTTGTTGCGCGGCTGCCTAGCGCGCAACACCCGGGGTCAGGTCCCGTTCGTTGCACGCAACGGAGAAGACCTGACCCCGGTGTTGCGGACCGCAACGGAAGGGACCTGACCCCGGGTGTTGCGCTACTCCGCGCTCGCGAGCTGCTCCTCGATCCACCGGTCGGCTTCCGCCACGTCGATGCCGCGCGCGCTCGCGATCTCCCCCGCGAGCAGCTTCCAGGCGCGCGTGAAGAGGTCGCGCTCGCCGGGCGAGAGACCGGACTTGCCGCCGTTGCCGCGGCGCATCTTCTCGCGCTGCGCCCCCTCGCGGACGATCTCCGCGAGCTGCACGGGGTCGCCCGCGGCGAGCTTCTCGAGCGCCTCGCGGCGCCGCGAGAGCCAGGGATCGCTGCGCAGCGTCCGGTCGGTGCGGAGCGTCTCCTGCACCTTGCGGATCACGTCCTTGCTCGCGAGCGGGCGCAGGTGCTCCTTCGCGCGCTCGAGGGGAAGCGTGGCGGTCAGGCCGCCGGCGAGCTCGACGACCACCACCTCCCGCCGGGCCCCCAGAACCTCGCGCTCCTCGCGGGCGACGATCCGCCCGATCCCGTGCGTCCCGTAGACGACGGCGTCCCCGACCGAAAGCCTCACTTGTTAAGGGTAGCCGCAGCTCGCGGAGAGCCGGCGCGGCCCGAGCCCGTCAGATCTGCGGCGGCTCGTAGGGCGGCGGCGGCGGCTGCGGCGTCGGCGCCAGCGGCTCCGGCGGCTGCGGCTCCGGCGGCTGCGGCTCGCTCCACGGCTCGTCGGGATCGGGCGGGGAGGGATCGACCTGCGGCGGCCCGCCCGCGCCCTCGCTCGCACCCCCGTAGCCGCTCTCCGCGGTCTGCTCCTCCGGCTCGCCGCTCACCGCAACCACCCCCTCTCGAGCTCGAGGCATCCCGTGCCGGGCCCTGTACCCGCCCGGGCCGATCCCTACTCCCTCCCGTCACGCGCGCTCGGCGAGCTCGACGAAGCGGCAGAGCGCGTTCACGAGCCGCATGTCCTGCACGGTCTTGCAGTCCGCCTCGAGCAGCCGCGGCGAGCAGACGAGCTCGACCCGGCACTGGGCGCGCGAGGTGGCGACGTTGACCCGGTGCGCGTCGAAGACGAAGGAGATCCCGCGCGGCGCCTCCTCCCCGCTCGAGCTCGCGAGCGAGACGAGCACGACCGGCGCCTCCTGCCCCTGGAACTTGTCCACCGTCCCCACCCGCACGCCCGCCGGCAGCGTGCGCCGGAGCGCGCGCACCTGCGCGTTGTAGGGGGCGACGACGAGAACGTCCGCCTCGGTGAGCGGCCGCGTCCGCCCCCGCTCGTCGGTGTAGGCCGTGCCGAGCAGGGCGCCGATCGCGGCCGCGACTTCCTCCGCCTCCTCCCAGGAGAGCTGCCCGTTCCCGGCGTGCTCGACCGGACGGTAGACGAGCCCGTCCCCCGCGGCGAGCGTGCGCCGCGCGCAGGGCTCGGCGCAGCGCAGGCGCCCCTCGTACCAGGCCTCCGAGGTGAAGGCGGCGAGCTCCGGCCGCAGCCGCCACGTCTCCGCGAGGAAGACGCCCCGCCCCGGCGGCACCGTCCGCTCCTCCCCGAGCAGGTGCTGGAGGACCGAGCGCTTCGCCTCCTCCGGCTGCGCGCCCTGGGAGACCTGGGGGAGCTGGTTCGGGTCGCCGAGGAGGACGAGGTTGCGCGCGGCATGCCCGACGGCGACGACGTCGGCGAGCGCGACCTGCCCCGCCTCGTCCACGATCAGCGTGTCGCAGACCCCCGCGAAGTCCTCGCGCGCGAAGAGCCAGGCGGTGCCGGCGACGAGGTCGAGCCCGGGATCGAGGAGGTCGCGCCAGCCGTCGCGCGAGTCCACGAACGCGCCCTGGAAGCGGGACTCGGGATCGTCCGCGGACGACTTCTTGCGCCCGCGGAAGCGGAAGCCCTGCTCGCGCGCCTCCCGCTCGATCTCCTGCAGGAGCTTGCCGATCGCCTTGTGGCTGAGCGAGGTGACCCCGACCCGCCTCCCCGCCCGCATGAGCGCGACCGCCGCCCTCGCGCCCCACCACGTCTTCCCCGACCCGGGCGGGCCCTGGACGAAGAGGTAGCTCCCGTCCAGGGAGAGGGCCGCCTCCGGCACCGGCAGGTCGAGCCGCGCCCGCGGCGGCCTCCGCTCGAGCACCTCGACGAGCGCCGGGTGGCGGCCGCCGCCCGCGAGGTAGGACTCGGCGACGCGCGCCACGGCCTTCCGTTGCTCCGTGTCCGGGATCGGCGAGGGTGGGATGAGCGCCTCCGGCAGCGGCTCCCTCGCCCGCGCCCGGCCCCGGCGCAGCCGGACGAGGCCCTGCGCGTCGTCCACCTCCACCTCGTACAGGCGCCTCGTCCGCGGATCGACCGCGCGCCCCTCGATCTTGTGCTCCTGCGGGGGGAAGGTGAACGTGTAGACGAGCGAGCGCTTGTCGGGCACGGGCTCGCCGGCGAGGGCGAGGCCGCCGATCGTGTCCGTGTCCTCCTCGAGCTCCTCCCCCACGAGCTCCAGGTGGTGGAACCACTCCCACCACTGCGACTTCGCCTCGCGCCGGTGGTAGTAGAGGAGGTGGGCGAGGAGAGCGCGCGGGCTGCCCGGGTCGGCGCCCGCGCACAGGCGCGCGTGCAGGGCCGCCAGCTCCGCGTCGCGCTCCTCCGCCTCCGGCCGGCGCTCCGCCTCCTCAGGCGGCTCCCGCCAGGGAAGGCCGGGTGGACGGATCGCGAGCAGCCACCGGTGCAGGGCGGCGAGCGAGCGGCAGTCCTCCTCGTTGTAGGCGCGGATGCGCTCGAGGAGCGAGGCCTCGCCGAGCTCCAGCCAGCGCTCGAAGAGGACGGCGGACTCGTCTCCGCCGGACACGTCCGCGGTGCGGGCGAAGCCGTACAGCTTCTCCACCTCCTTCAGCGAGTAGCTCTCGACGGAGGCGCGCAGCGCCTGCCGGACGACCCGGTAGAGGTCGACGAGCAGGCCGCGCCGCAGCCAGTCGTCGATCTCCGCCTCGCGCGTGGAGTGCTCGCCCATGAGCCGGCGGAGCGCGGCCTTCTCGTAGCCCGCGTAGTGGTAGACGTGCAGGTCGGGGTGGCGGCGGCGGCGCGCCTCCACCCAGTCCACGAAGCGCTCGAAGGCGGCCCGCTCGCCGGCGCGGTCGGCGCCCCAGGCCGCCTCGTAGCGGAGCTCGCCGTCCTCCCGGTAGCACCAGCCGAAGAGGTACTCGAGCCCGCGCGCCGGCTCGTAGAAGGGGTGACCCTCGAGGTCGAGCCAGACGTCGCCGGGCGAGGGCGCGGGGAGGATGCGGAAGCCCTTGCCCTCCTCGACCGGCAGCGGGTCGACGCGCCGCTCGCCGGTGCGCGCGAGGTGGAGCTGGAGCTCGGCCTGGTGGCGCAGCCGCTCGAGCGTCTCGGCGCGGATCCCCGGCACCTCGAGCCCGTCCCGGCGCTGGCCGAGCGCGGTCAGGGTGGGGACGCCCGCCGCGAGCAGCCGCTCCGCGTGCCGGCGCCCGAGGCCGGCGACGAGGACGGGGTGGTCGTCCGCCTCGAGCCGGGCGCGGCAGACCCTGCGGAAGTCGCAGAGCGGGCAGTGCTCGCACGGCCACGGGTACGTGCCCGCGTCCGCGCCCGCGGCGAGGGCGGCGAGGAGGCGCTCCCGGGCGCGGCGGAAGAAGGCGGCGACGTCGGCGGTGCGGAAGCTCTGCCGCTCGCCGGTGCCGAGCTCGACGTGCGCCCGCTCGGGGAGACGCCCCTGGATGCGCTCGAGCGCGGCCGCGTAGACGCAGAGCTGGAGCACGTGCCCGGGCTTGGCCGAGCGGGCGAGCTTCGCGTCCACCGGCTCGTACGTCCCGTCCGGCTGTCGCTCCAGGAAGTCGGCGAAGCCGCGCCAGGGCCCGTCGGCGAGGTGGGCCTGGTAGATCACGTCCGCCTCGCCGGCGCGGACCGCCTCCTCGGTCCGCCGCAGCGCCTGCTCGGCGTCGAAGCCCGGGTCCTCGTAGCGGGGGAGCCGGAGGACGCGCCTGCCCTCGGCCTCGTAGCGGGCGAGGACCGCCTGCTCGTGCGCCTCCCCCTTCGCGCGGAGCAGGTCGCCGTAGGGGTTGTCGGGCTGCGGCTTCGCGAGCTCGCCGCGCTGGACGGCGAGCTCGAGCGTGGTCAGGTGCGGGCACGCGAGGTGGTTCGCGAGGTCGGACGGGGAGAGGCGGATTGTGCCGTCGGAGGCGAGCTGCATCGCCTGGAGTATCGGGCGGCCGGCGGCGCGCTCTTACGCGCATCGCCGGACGAGCGGCGCTCCGACCGCGCGGGCGGGCCGGCCGGCGGCGAGCGGAGGAAGCCGTCCGCGACCCGGTCGAAGAGGTCGTCCACGGCGGCGCGCACGCGAGGGGGCGCCGACCGCTCGAGGCGGTGGATGAGCCCCGTGTCGCTCACGAAGCGCCGCCGCGCCGTTCGATCGCCGCTACGAGGCGCGGCGTTCGACCGTGCCGTTGCGGCTGACCTTGGTCGTCCGCGTGGGCCGCGTCCCGGTGTCGAGCATCTCCCGCCAGCGAGCCAGGCGAACGCTCACGACGTCGTCGTACACCTCGAGCGAATCTCCAGCGGTCGGGCGGGTGCCCGGGCAGGCCCGCCCATCCGCCTCTCAGCTCTCGTGCGCGAGCGCGTGATAGGAGCCGGGCAGCTCGTCGAGCGCGGCGACGTAGCGGGCGGTGTCGGCGAGACGGCGGTCGTGGAGCGCGCTCCACAGCTCGCGCGTGACGACCGAGCCGAGCATGTGCAGCACCTCGTGGCGCTCGTAGCCGAGCCCAAGCAGCCGCTTCGCGGTCTCCCACACCTCCGGCGGATCCCCGTCCCAAAGCTGGTTCGCGACGATCTCGTGCACGAGGATGTGGAGGCGCGGGTTCACCGCCCGCCCGCCGACGAGCACGTCCTCATGCCGCTCCAAGGCGTCCTGGAGCTCCGGGTGCTCGGCCTCGATCAGGAAGCGGCGCTCGTCGGGGTCGGCGGGATCCAGGCCGTCGAGGACGAGCCCGCGGTAGCGCCCCCTGCGCCGGGGACAAGCGAACGCGCGGCGCGCCTCCTCCTCGGAGGGCACCGCCCTACCGGCCCCGGTTGCGGCGCCGCGCCTGCCGCTGCGCCTTCCGGCGCGCCGCCTTCGGGCGCGGCCTGGCGGGCGCCCGCCTCCCGGGCGGGGAAGGAGCGAGCGCGGGACCGAGGATCCGGTTCCGCTCCTCGAACGGGCGCGCGTTGAAGTCCTCGAGCCAGGCCCGCATCGCCTCTGCGTCCCCGAGCTCGACCCCTTCGGCCGCCATGGCCTGGAGGAGCAGCCTCGCCGGCCCGCCGAGCGCGGGGTCGGCGAGCGCGTCGAGGAGCTCGTCCCGGAGCGCGAGCGCGTGCGCCGCAAGCCGCTCCGCCCCGCCGGCCGGGAGGCGCCCGCTCGCGCCCAGGAAGCCGAGCACGTCCGCAACCGCCTGCGGGAAGGCCTCCGCCTCCTCGGGCTCGAGCGCGACCTTCCGGGGGACCCAGTCGAGGAGGAACTCCTCGAGCTCGTCCTCGTCCCAGCCGGCCACGTCGAGGCCGAGGTGGAAGGCCCGGAAGTCGCCCATCAGCCCGGCGGCGAAGGCGGCGGCCTCGGCGCGCGCTGCGCCCAGCCCTCTGCCTTCGACCCAGCCCCGCGCCTCGGCCGCGAGGGCGTCCACGGCCGCGGCGCGCGCCTCGTCCTCGAGGGCGTCGATCCGATCGGGCAGCGACTCCCCGAGCTCGAGCGCCTGCACGATCGCGTCCGCGTCGGTGACGCCGGCCGCGCGGAGGAAGACGGTCAGCGCGCGGAGCCCGTCCTCGCTCGGCGCGAGCCCCTCGCGGGCGCCCCGCCGCGCGGCCGCGACGACCCGCTCCGCCGCCTCACCGGGTTCGAGCTCGCGCACGGCGACCTCGGTCGGGGCCTCGCCGGTGACCTTCTTCGCGATGCGCGTCCCCTCGGACGTTCCGCTGACGAAGCCGTCCTTGACCGCCCCGCCGGTGAGCGCCCGCTCGAGGACGAAGGAGAAGAGCTGCCTGCCCGCAGCCCGCTCGCGCGAGCAGAGGAGGAAGAGCGCGAGGACGGGCTCGTCCGCATCCATCTCCCAGGCCCGCTCGACGCGCAGCGCCCCGAGCCCGGCGGGAGCGTGGCCGCGCTCGGCGAGGAGCGCCCGCGCCCGCACCGCCACCGGCGTCGGGCCGGAGACGGCGAGCCCGGCGAGGAGCTCGGGGCCTCCCCGCGCGCCGGCCACGACGTCGAGCGCCTCGGCGAGGATGCCCTCGGGCAGCTCGAGGAGCGACCCCGGCAGGAGCTCCACCGCGCCCGCCTCGCGCGCGCCGGGGTCGGGAAGCCCGGCCAGGTCGGAGGCGGCGCGCGCGAGCGCGGGCCCGACGATCCGCCGGAAGTCCGCCCGCTCCGCCGCCGTCACCGACACGCATGCCGACCGTATCACGGGAGCCCGACGGCACGCCTCGGGCCTCCACGCGGCCCCGGACGCCTGCGCAGGCGCCTCGGGCCGCGGCGAGCTATGCCGCGACCGAGCGCTCGTCGGCCTCGAGCGCCTCCCAGAGCCCGGCGCGGACGAGGCGTAACCTCGGCCCGCGGGCGCGGGAGCCGTGTCCGAACCGAAGAGCGGAGCGGGAGAGGAAGGCTCCGCCGCCCAGGTTTGCCCCTCGAGGGCCAAGAGAGTGGCACTCCGATGACCGAGCTCCTGCGCCCGCGACCTCGCCCGGCCAGGATGACGCGGACGTTCTGTACCTCCACCTCGGCGATCCGAGCAGCGCAGTCGACTGGGACGAGTCCGAGGAGGGACACGCCCTTCGCTATGGACCGGACGGTTCGATCGTCGGAGTCACGATCGTGAACGCGCGCAGGCCCTTGGAGAAAGACGGCGAGATCGGGATCACGCTTCCGAGGCGGCGCGTCGTGGCCAAGGGCCTCGGGCCCGTACTCGCGGTCGCGTAGCGCAGCATCGCTCGATCGACCCTCAGCCCCTGTACGCGTAGTTCACGCGGTCCTCTACCCATGCGAAGTGGTTCTCGTCGAGCTCGTGGTGGTAGATACGGCGCCGCACACGGAGCCTCCGCGGGAAGCCCGGAGCGACCCACGAGACGGTCTCGACGAGCGCTGCGATCGCGTCGATCGCCGGAACGAGGTCGGTGTCGTGGCTGAAGAGGACGGCGACATCGCAGCGGCCCTCGAGAACAAAACGAACGGCCTCGATCGCCATCTCAACGTCGATCCCCTTCTCGCGCGGCTCGGCCTCCGGCCCGTAGTACCTCAGCGGGCGAAGCTTCGGCACGACCACGTCCGGGTTCTCAGCGATCCAGGCCTGAGCCTGACGACGTACCGCCCCGTAGCCCTGAGGATCACGCTTGTTCGATGGCAGCCCGCGATGGATATTCACGCGCACGACCTGACCGAGCGCTCCGCGCCCGTTCCCCTCGGCCACGAACTCCGCGAGCCTGAGCGGGCTGTAGTTGCCGTACTCGTTCGGGAACGCGGTCCACCCGAACGCCTCCCGAGCCGCGTGCCACGTGTTCTGCCAGTCGATGAAGACGGCTACGCGCGTGCGCTCTTCCGCAGACATCCCGGAGCAAAGAAGAACCCCGCCAGTGCGGCTCGCGCCGGACGGCGGGGAGCAATGCGGTCCAAGTATGCCCGAATCGCGTCGCCGATCAAGACGGCTACCACGGACAGGGCTCCAACCGGGAGGATGCCTATACCGCGGTAGATCCCCTCGGGCGGGCCGCCACGGAGAGACGAGCCACTGCGGCCGCAGGCAGACGCCGCAGCGCGTCGGAACGCCGCCGACCGCATGCCCGGCCCAGGCCGCGATCCGCAACTCGTCGTCCGAGCAGATCTTGATGTACGGCCCGGTCCAGGGACCGCCTCGACTCGGCTGCGTGGTGATCGTGCGGCAGGTCGCCCGATGGAGGATGAGGTAGCCAGGGCGAGGGCTCCGCTCCGCGTTCAAGACGAAGCCGCGGGGATGCGCGGCAATCCACGTGAGGTAACCCTCGTCGTCGTCGCGGAAGATCTCGACCTCGATCGTCCTAAGCGAAGCGGGACGCTCGCTGGGCTCGGCGGAGGACGATCGGCGGAAGCGACATGACCGTCACGCCGATGACCGAGATCCGGTCACGATCGACCGAGCGCCTCCCGGATCGAGTCGAGGATCCGCTCTGCGGCCGCGAGCGCGTCGATGACGTCCGCACCACTGCGTACGGGCCTCCCGTGTGCGATGTCGTTGCGGACGCTGACGATGCGCTCGTCTTCGGCCTGCGTGCCGAAGTCGATCCCGAGTCGCCGCCCGAGCTCGAGCGCTTGGACGACGAAGAGCCGCTCGCGGAGCGTCAGGTAGCTCAGGCGATGGACTTCCTCCGAGCGCTGCCGCGCGCACTCGACGTCTTGCTCGAGCCTCGTTCGCGTCTCCTCGGGGAGCACCGCCCACGCCTCCTGGTCGAAGGGGTGAAGCAGCTCGTCGAGCTGCGCATCAAGCGCTGCGATCACGCTAAGACGCCCACAAGGCCGGCGGGCCGCGTGAAGTCGGACCGAGTGATGATGAACTCAGGCCCTGCTCTACCGACGACGAGTAGCGGAACATCGTCGTCTCGTAGCCTCCTTGCGACCTCGCCGAGCTCCAAGGTGTGCTGTACGAGTCGATCGCCGCGCGGACTCGACCATCTCGTCTTGACCGGCTCGTGCCGGTGCACCTCGGGGACGGTTGCGAGTCGCCGTCTGTACACCACCCTCAGGTCCTCGCTTCGCAGTAACGCCAAGTCGAACTCGTTCTCGTCGAGGTACGCGAGTGCATCCGCGATCGGCATCTCGGGGTCGAGGGGATCGTCGAGCGGGACCATGATCATCGCCGCGTTCAGGTGCTCGTGTACGAGCCGTCTGACTTCCTCGAGCCGCTCGTCGATCCTCGGCTCGCGTGCCAGCGCAACGCGCCGCGGCGTGGTCGGCCGGACGATTGCCCCTGGGAGGGTCGCCAGGAACGCACCGACGAAGGCCCCACGGTGACCGAGGGTCTCGACGTCGACCGGTATCTCTCCTCGCTCCTCGAGGAGGTCGACGGCATCCTGGAGCCACTGGATCGGCACCGGCCGGCCGCCTGGCGACCTTCGAGTGCCGACGATGACGTCGCCCCCCTCGATTCGGAGTATCCGGTTCGGCTGTCTTTCCGTCAGCGTTCGGATCTCCTGGCCGACCAGGCTCTCGAGGTGGGCGCCCACATCGATCGGCATCAGCCGGGCGGCTCGCGGTCGACGATCGGCAACAGGTAGTGCGCGGGCACGAGCCGGAGTTACAGCGCCAACCGCGAGCGATGTCGACCCGAAGCGCTTGCTCGGCCGGAGCAGCCGTCACCGCGACGGGCGAAGCGCGCGGCGACCGCTGACCCGCACCGGGACGCCTGCGACCTCCCCTTCCCACAGCACCTCGGCGGAGAACTCGTAGCGCAGGCGCTTCCAGAGGAGCGCGCTCTCGAACACCTCCATGTCGGGCGGGACGAGCCGGAAGACGGTCGTCGAGCCGATCACGATCAGTTTCTTGCGGGGCCGGGAGAAGGCGACGTTGAGCCGGTTCGGGTTGAGCAGGAAGCGCGCCTCGGCGAGCACGAACTCGGGGTCGGAGGCGGTCGCCGAGACGACGATCAGGTCGCGCTCCCCGCCCTGGAAGCGCTCGACGGTGTCGATCGCCCCTGCGCCCGCGAGGTCGGGGAAGAGCGCCTTGAGCGCCGCCCGCTGGGCCCGATGGGGGACGACGACGCCGAGGCCGTCCGTCGCGTCCAGCCCGAGCCTGTCGCGCGCCGCCTCGACGATGGGCGCGAGGATCGCGATCTCCGTGTCGTTGCGCTTGAGCGAGCTCTGCTCCGCGTGCTCGACCACGACGACCGGGAACTCGGGGGCGAGCGCCGCCGCGACGTGCCCGTCGAGCCCCGCGCAGGACGGCAGGAGCTCCGCGCGCAGCGAGTGGAACCCCACGTTGTCCTCGCGATAGACGTGGTGCTCGAGGAACGCCGCGTGCTCGCGGTGCAGGCGGAAGGACTGGTCGAGGCCGACGATCGGGAACCCCCGGTCGCGCAGGGACTCGAAGGCGGAGGCGTAGACGTTCGTCTCCTGGGCGCGGCGGCGCGGCTCGTGCTTCCAGTCGTGCGTGAGGATCGGCGGCATCTGCCGGTGGTCGCCGACCACGATCGCCTGCCCCTCGTCGCGCAGGGGCGCGCCCGCGAGCACCGCCGCCGGCAGGCTGAGCTGCGAGGCCTCGTCGATCACGAGCAGGTCGAACCGCCTGCGGCTCCAGTCGATCGGCTTCGACACCCCCTGCAGCAGCCGGTGCACGCCCGACGGCACTGCCGCGATCACCGCCAGCTCGTGCTCCAAGCACTCGAGCAGGTCGTCCCGCTCGACCGCCTCCACCCCCTCGGGCACCGGGCCGGGAACCGACTGCTCCTTGAAGAGCCGAAGCCCCGAGAGCGCCTCCGCGAGGTGCGCGGCCGCAGGCTCCTGGTCGAGCTGCCCGAGCTTGTCCGCAATCGAGCGAAGCACGACCTCGACTGCGGTGTGAGTCATCGCGCTGACGAGCACGTGGAACGACCTCCCGGCGAGCGCCGCCGCATACGCCCTGGCGAGGATGGCCCACGCGAGCGTGTGCGTCTTGCCGGTACCGGGCGGCCCCTGCACGAGCAGGACCCGCTCGCGCGAGCGGTGGGCGATCACGTCCCCCTGCCGCTGGGTGGGAGTCAGGATGCTCGCCGCCTGCTCGAGCGCCTCGAGGAACGCGCCGAGCGCCTGCCGCTCCGCGGCCGAGACCCCGCGGCTGCCGATCGCCTCCGGCCCGCGCTCGATCCAGGCGAGGAACGCGTTGTGGTCGGCGTTTCGGCAGGCGTCGAGCACGCGCTCGGCGACGAGGTCGTCCGCCATCGGGTCGAGCACGTACAGGGCGCCGCGCGCGATGGCGAGCGAGGCGTTGTGCGCGAACCGGAACTCGCTCCTCCCGAACGACATCGGCATCAGGTGGAGGACGATCTCGTCGTCCTCGATCGCGTCGATGACGGCGATCCGCCCGCGCACCACGTCCCACGGCTTCGCCGACGCGCGCGCGGGCCCGATCACCATCCAGTCGCCTTCCTCGGGCGCCATCTGCTGGAGCGCGGGCACCGGGTCGAGGCCGGCCAAGTCGAAGCGGATGCGGAAGCGGCAGCGCCCGCGATCTGCGTCCTCGAGCGCCTCGAGGAGGAGGGAGGCGCCGCTCGCCACCCGCCGCTCGAGCGGCAGGGCGAAGAGCGAGAGGAGCCCCTGCAGCTTGGCGTGGTGCTCGACGTACAGGAACTCGAGGAGGACATCGGCGAGCCGCGGCTCGGCGCCGCTCGCGACGCGGGGGTCGGGGAGGCGGATCGGCTCCTTCGGCAGGAAGCGGTTGCGCACGCGGAACGACTCGTCGAGGTGGTGGAGCGCGTGCAGGCGGGCGCGCGCGAAGTGGAGGAGCTCGTCGAGCGTCACGCGGAAGGGCTCGAGCAGGCGCCGCGACTCCGCGTCCTCCGGCTCGGGAAGCCGCCCCCAGGCGCCGTAGGCGTACTCGAGCGGGATCTGCGAGTTGAAGCGCGCGGCGCTCTCGTACCAGCGCCCGTCGGGAAGCGTGCGGCGGTTGTCGAACACGCGCGCCTGGAAGACGCGGTGCAGCTCGACGCCCTCGAAGCTCCAGTCGAAGCCGAGCCGGCGCGCGACGAGCGGGAGCGAGTGGCAGAGGAGGCCGAGGTTCTTGCGCTCCCGGACCTCCCGGGCGAGGAAGCTGAACATCGCCTGCGAGGTCGCCGCCGTCTCGGTGAGGAGGTCGAAGACGTCGGGAAGCCCCGCGAGCCGGTCGAGGTGGCGGCGGATCGCGTCCAGGACGACCTTCTGGTCGTAGCCGTCGTACACGTACAGGTGGAGGTAGAGGGTGTCGCCGTCGGCGACCTCGCGCACGGCGGCGAGGAGCCGTGTCACCCAGGCCTCGACGAGCCTCCCCTCCTGCTCCTCTCCGGGAGGGCCGTCCGTGATCTCGAGCACCTCGCGCCGGCCCCGGGGGCCGACGACGAGCCCGGCGGCGAGGTAGACGCGGTCCTCGAGGAAGTCGTGCTGGGCGTCCAGGTAGACGCGGACGAGGCCGGGAAACGCCTCCGGGTCGGGGAGGGTGCCGAAGCCCGAGCCGTGGATCCAGGGGCGCCACTCGACCTCGGCGTGCCAGTTGCGCGCGACGGCCCGGGCGCGCTGCACGTGCAGGTCGAGGTTCGCGCCGAGCGGCCACTCGGCGGCGAGCCGCGCGAGCAGGGACGGGTCGGCCACGGGAGCGAGCGGCGCCTCGTAGTCGCCGGGCGGCGGCAGGCCCTTGAGGCGGGCGAGGTCGAGGAGCGAGCGGACGCCGTGCCGCTCGAGCGCGGTCCGGTCGCGGCTGGAGAGGAAGGGGACGAGCGCCAGCGTCTCCCCCTCCGCCGCCTCCCGCATGCAGAGCGCGTTGTAGAGGCAGCCGTCGCACTTGTAGGTGAGGTGGAAGCGCGCCTGCTCGCGGGATCCGGCCGCCACGGGGAGGAGCCGGCTTCCCTCGCCCGCGAGGAGCTCGACGGCCTCCTCGTAGGCTTGGAGGTCGAAGAGGGACGGCTGCTCGTCCTCCGGCCCCTGCGGGACCCGCCAGACGCAGCCGCGCATCTCCTCGATGTGGACGCCGGCGCGGGCGGCGAGCTGGCGGAGGAGGAGGGCGTAGAACGCGACCTGGAGGCGGTGCTCGGGCCGGTCGCGGCGGCTCGCCTTCGCGTCGCCCACGGTGACCCGGACGCCGCCCTCGCTCCCCGGCTCGACGAGGACGAGGTCGGCGACCCCCGCCGCGGGGAAGGCCCCGATCGTCCCTTCGACCCTCGCCTGCAGGAGCACGCGGGCGGAGGTGGCGCCGCGGGCGAGCTCGGCCGCGGTCCGGTCCGCGCCCTGCTCGGCGAGGTCGACGAGCTCGCGGCCCTCGGCGGCGAGCTGGGTCGTGATCTCGGACTCGTGGCGAGCGCCTCGCTGGCTGAGGAGAG
Source organism: Gaiellaceae bacterium (assembly GCA_035574655.1). GTDB lineage: Bacteria > Actinomycetota > Thermoleophilia > Gaiellales > Gaiellaceae > GMQP-bins7. Next base: position 14,533 of record DATLYP010000069.1, on the reverse strand, counting down.
GCGTCAGCGGCTGCTCGGTGACGCGGTAGCGCCGGAAGAGGTCGCGCGTCTCCTTGGCGTGCAGCCGGTACCAGAGGTAGCGCTCGCACGACTCGAGGCGGACGAACTGCGCGAGCGTCGTCGCCGCGAGCGTGGACGGCCCGCTCCAGGTCGAGCTCACGCCGCTTTCGGCTTGCAGCGCCGGAGCGCGACCCGCCTCGGCGCCGTCTGCCGGCGGGCGTCGATCACCGGGCGGCGGCGCCGTACGAGGGCAGCGCCTCGGGGTACGGCGCGACCTCCTCGTCCAGCCGGCGCTCGATCTCGGCCGCGTCGCGCTCGTCGAGCGGCACCAAGGCCCGGCGCAGGCGAACGCTCCACGTCCTCGCGTCGGGAAAGGTGCGCGGGAGGCGCGGGACGAGCGGGGCGAGCTCGAGGCCGTGGCGGAGCGGGGCGAGCGTCTCGATCTCGAGCTCGACCACGTACGGGTACTCGCGCCCGCCGAAGGTCGGCGGGGTGCGCACCTCATTCGCGCGGTTCTTGACGGTCGCGCGCCCGATGATGCGCCCGCGATCGCGGGTCGGGTTCCGGAAGCAGCCGCGGGTCGTGTACAGGTAAAGGACGTCCCCGACCTCGAGCGCCCGCGCGTCGCGGGCGCGGTTCTCGCCGAAGGCGGTTCGCTGCTCGCGGAGGATCCAGACGAGCGGCTCGCGGTCGGCGATCGGCAGGAGGTAGCTCATGCTCACTCGCCCGGGTACTCCAGATTCCGCTGGCGCCGGGGAAGTGTGTTCTTGAAAATCCGAGCGGCGCCGGCGTCGATGCGCGTGACGCGCGCCTCGATCTCGTGCAGCGAACCCGCCATGGAGGTATGCGCCTCTCGGAGCTCACCAACCACTTCCACGAGCCGCTGCTCAATCGCGCGGAGAGCGCTTCCGTCGAGCACAGCGGCGCCACGCTCGAGCACTCCGCGAGCCTGCGCAGTTACCTCGCGAAGCTCGTCGGTAACCATGGCGGCGCGCTGCGCGAACTCACGCACCGAGTCCGCGGTCTCCCGGAGGGACGCTGCTGAAGCGTTCGCTTCCGTCGCAGACGCCGCCAGCGCCGTCAGCCTCTCACGCACTTCGCCGAGTGCCCGCTCGGAATCCGCAAACCTCTTGACGACGGCGTCGAGCGTCAACCCGTCTTCGCTCTCACTCATCCGAGAACTCCTTCCGTCTCTGACAGCAGCGCTTCAACGTGCGACGCGGTTCTATCGAGCGCATCGGCGAGCGCAAGCACGAGAAGTCCTGGTTCGGCACGATCCGGAGCGTCGAGAGCGCGCTCCAGCTCCCGAGTTCCGATCGGTACAAGCGCATCGAACCTCAGCGCCACTGAGACCACGGCGGTCCGCGCGGCGGGCCGACGGCGGCGATCGGCCTCCTCGAGCAGCCAAGAGAAGAGCTCCTCGAGCTCCGACTCGGTGCTCGCGTATCTGGCCACCGAGCTCGCAACAGACGTCTCCAGAGAGGAAACGAGCTCGGAGAGGTTCCCGCGGTCGTCCGCGAGCTCGCTGAATCCACGCGCGAGGAGCATCCCGGGGTGGTCGGGATACGAGCTGAGCAGGCGCGCCGTGTTGCCGCGAAGCTCGCGCGCCTCGTCGGTGCCGAGGAGCTTCGAGAGCTCCTCCTGCCACTCGGAGTACCGGAATCGCGGGGCGTCCACGAGCCGCTCGAGCGTCGGACTGATGTCGCCCTCGGAGAGATAGTCGAGAATCCGCTGTCTGAACGTGACGTTGGCGTCTCCGCCGCTCTCGCGTGCGGCGAGCCACATCTCCCGCAGGCTCCGCCTGCGCGACCGTTCCACGGTGTCGTAGACGAACTCGATCAGGATCCGGCCGCAACCCTCGGCCGCCTCACTTGCGTCCATCAGCCGACACGGCGCCGCGTGTGCGGCGATGGTCTCCACGCGTCCGGGCTGGTTCCGGCCCACGTATCGCAACAACGAATCGACGACGTCGTCCGAGCCGACCCCGCGCACCTCGACAACGAACTTCTTGGAGCCCCACTCGACGAGGTAGTCCTGAACCACTCCCAGAACGACCAGCCGGTGAAGCGCGCGCTCGCGTGCATCGTCGTCGTCTCCCATTGGAATCTCGACCGTACGGCGGCGAGAGATCTCGCCAAGCTCCTCGAGCACGTCATCGAGTACGGCGGCCTCTTCGTCGACTCCCGAGAACGCGCGGAGATGGAAGTAGAGCTGGCCCGAGATGTCGTCGGCCTCAGCCCAGGTGATCGCCTCGTGATCAGCACGCGCCTTCTCGAGATCAGCCTCGTCGTCCAGCAGCTCGCGGGCTCGTCGCTCGTCGTACTCGACCAGGAACAGTCCGCATTCGGCGCGCTGGCGATCCCGGCCCCCGCGGCCGACCTCCTGGTAGTACCCCTCGATCGACCCCGGGATCCCGAAGTGCACGACGTAGCGGATGTTCGGCTTGTCGATCCCCATCCCGAACGCTTTCGTCGAGACGAGCAGCGGTGCCTCGTTGCGCTTGAAGGCGTTCGCGTTGCGCCGCTTGGCGGACTCCCAGTCCCCCGAGTCCATCCCTTTCGGTGCCGTCGAGCCGCTGTAGATCGGAGGCGGCACTCCCAGGACGCCCCGAAGCGCTTCGGAGACCTCGACGACACCAGCTCGGCCGTTGACGTTCGGGCAGAAGACGAGACCTGAGAAGGTCCGGTCGCCGCGCGCGCGGAAGAAGTCCGTCGCAGGCACGCCGAACTTCGACGGCAAGGAGCGGAGATAGCCGACCAACGCGGCCGCAGCTTCCGAGGGATCTACGCGCTGAACCGTGTATCGCAGCTCCGGACGGTCGAACGACCGCGGACGGACGACGGCCCGCTCCGAGTTCCGCTCGATCCCCAGCTCGATCAACACGTCCCTCAAGACCGCACGCGACGCGGTGCCGGTGAGCGCGAGGAGTGGCGGCGGAACTCCGTCGGCGTCGCGACAGACCTCGCGCAGCACGCGAGCGACGTTGAGGTACGCCGTCCGGAAGTCGTGTCCCCACTCGGACACGCAATGCGCCTCGTCGACAACTGCGATGTTGATTGGGCTCGTCTGCGCAAGCGCGCGAAGAGTCGAGCGAAACTCCGGCTGCTGCAAACGCTCCGGAGAGACGAAGACAAAGAGCGCTTCGCCGGAGCTGATCTCGTCGAGGATCCTCGCTCGAAGCCCTTGCCGAACCAAGTAGGAGCTGATCAGGGCGACCCGATCGACGCCGTGTACCGCCAGCCCCTCGACCTGATCCTCCATCAGCGACACCAGCGGATCCACGATCAACGTGCGGCCAGGGAGACACAGGCCGGCAAGTTGGTAGATGAGACTCTTGCCAGCACCGGTCGGAAGAAGAACAACGCAGTCTCGCCCTTCGACGACCTCCAACAGCGCATCGAGCTGGCCTTCGCGGAAGTCCTCCTTCGCGAAGATCGACCGCAACAGGAAGACCAGTGCCTTCTCGATCTCCTCCCCTTCCGTCTGAACGACCGCGCGTCTCGACCCCTCGTAGACCGGATCAGCGATTCGTGCCGGAAGGAACGCGCTCCGCACCACCACTGCAGGCACCTCTCCGAGAGCAGGGAGCTCCTCGATCGCGCTTCGTCCGGCCTCAAGGTGGATCACCACCATCGCGGGCTCGGGGGATGCTGTACCGACAGCCTCGAAGGTGATGCCCTGCCTGCGCAGAAGACGCCACCGACCGTTGACCCCGAGAACGACTTCGTCAGGCGCGACGGTTCCCGCCCAGAGAGAGTCGACGGCCGCAATCAGCCCGAAGTACGGCGAGACCAGGTCGTCGCCGAGAAGATCGAGGTCGTCGCGGACATCGATCACCCAGCGAGTGCCCGAGAGGTGCCCCGCGCCGAGAGCCTCGAGCACGGCGAGAGCGAACCGGTGCACCTGTGCCGGGCCATAGACGAGGTCTGACGCACGGCTGTCCCGTTGAGGCTGACGTCGAGGGAGCCTGGCCCGAACCTCGTCGAGCCAAAGTCGCTCGCGGTTGCGCACAGCGTCGGCGGGGACGCGGTGGACTGGGAGTCCGGCGGCGCGGAGTGCGTCGTCTCGATCGTCGTCGACGGCTGTGGAGCTCGCGTGCTGGCTCCCGTCGATCTCGAGCACGAACGGATCGCTCCAAGGCGCGGCTACGAGCAGGTCGACGCGGCGGCCGAACGGCTCCGCCGAGCCGATCAGTGCCTCGAGAGAGGGCTGAGGAACAAGCCACCGCGCGACCTCGGGGCCTGCCTCCGCCACCAAAGCCTCCAGGGCAAGCCGCTCTTCCTCCGAGTCGAGCTCGAGGCCCGGGTCGAGCCGCAGTTCCGCTGCGCCCGAGCCGATCACACCGGCGAGCGCATCGATGCGTGGTGGGTTGCGAAGCCGCTTGCTCAGATCACCCGGCAAGGGCGCCGACTCGAGCTCGTCGCCGAGTCCTATACGCTCGAGCAGGGCTTGCTCGGCAAACGGATCCAGCGGCGGAGCCGACCCGCGCTGGAGAATCTTGCGACACAGGCCTACGACGCGCAGAACAGGCTCGGGGGGGAACGCCGTGCCTTCGCTCCGTGCGATCCACGCCTGGCTGACCTCCGCGCCAAGCTCGATCGAGCCAACGAGCGCGCGAAGCGACGCGCCAGCCGTGGTGTAGCGGCACGTCCATCCATGCCGGTCGAGCGTCCGATCGACCCACTGCACCGAGCGCCGCGACGACGCGGACGGGCGTCGCGCATCGGCGTGTGCGGCCATGCCTTCCTCGGCGTCTACCGTCTCGTTACACGTCGGATAGATCGAGCACGACCAGAACGCCCGCCCGGCGTTCCTGCCGCGTCGCGCCAGCTTGAGAACCATCGGCCCGTGACCTCGGGGACAGTCCGGCCGCGGCCCGACGCCCTCGCCGTCGGCGCCGACCCCGTGGGGCTCCGCCACCTCGTAGTCGCGCGTTCCGCGACAGTTGGGGTAGTCCATGCACCCCCAGAAGAGCCCTCCGGCATTGCGTCCGCGACGAGCGCGCCTGACCTCCATCGGCCCGCCGCACTCGGGGCACTCCAGCGCTTCGAGACCTCGGTCAACCATCTTGCGGAGATATCGCCACCCAGCCGAGCTTCATTGAGCGTGAGATCGCCGCTACGCCGGCGTCTTCCAATGCTGGCGAGTGTAGGTCGCAGCCTCCTCGACGTCCATGAGCCGAGTCGTGTTCCCGGCGCGGACGTGGAACTCCTTGCCCTGGCCATCGCCCAGGAAGACCGGCTTTCCATACGCAGGACAGTCGACGAGTGCGACGTCGTGGCCGCCTGGGCCGACCTTGGTCAGGTGCACGCGGACGCTTGCCGCGACATCTGTACCGAGGTACGAGGACAGGACTCCGATGAGTGCCTGCTGGAAACCGTCGAGATCCTTGCGGCCCAGCGTGGCGAGATCACGCTCGAGCCCGAGGGGGTTGCCGTCGTCGTCGACTCCGATCACGAGCACACCGCCGTGGGCGTTCATGAACCCCGCGACGGTTCGGGCGACGACCTTCTCGATCACCTTCGGCGGAACCCCTCGGTTCAGCGTGTCCGCCCGGAGCGAGGACTTCAGCTCGACTCCAGTCGTCTCCCCCGCATGCAGAAGGTGCTCGACTGCAGCGGGCGAGGGCGGCCATGAGACCGTCGTGACCGCGTCGGGTACGCCGTGCACAAGGCGCTCGTACGCCTCCCGGATTACACCGGCCATCAGCCGGCGACGCTCAGCGAGGAACTCGTCGAACGGCATCTCCGGCCACCCCTCCGGCAGCGCGTGGAGATGGAGCATCGACTCGATCTCGGGCTCGGTGAACGGCGCCATCCCGCCCGGCGGATTGCGCATCGCATCGAGATAGGCCGGCCAGTACACGGTGGGGTCGGTCGCGGAGATCGACAGGTTGTCGTGCCACTCGAGCACGGCCAGGTTCGCGATCTGGTTGACCTGCTTGAGATCGGTGATTCCCAAGCCTTCCAGGTACTTCCGTGGAAAGAGGTGATGCCGTTGGACCTTGACCCACCCTCCGGCGAGCGCGGGGTCGAAGAGCTCCGCGACACGCATCTTCGAGAAGAGAACGGGCGCGTCGAGGATGTTGAGTGCCGCCAGGTAGGCGAAGAGCGACGGGGAGCGGCTCGCGGACGTTGCCAGGTCGCCTGGGAGCGTGATCTCCCAGTAGTCGTTCGTAAGTCGCTGGGCGATCATCTCGTCCAGCCGGGCGATAAACCCTCCAGCGCCGCCGTCGGCGGGAAGCGACGCGAGATCCGCGGCGACCGTCGTCTCGGGACTGGCCGAGTACCGCGCCGTGAGCGAGCTCATGAAGAACCACCGTGCGATCACCTCGCGAAGCTGCTTCCACGGCACTCCGTAGTCGTGCTTGCCGATGAGGTAGAAGGCGTACGAGTAGAGGATCGCGAGGTTCGAGCTGATCGTCGCCGACGATCGATGCCCCGCACGGAGCAGGCACTGTAGGTACTCCTTCCAGACCTCCTTGTCGAGGACCTTGTCCTGTGCCGCCTCCAGCCGCGCGAACTGCTTCTCGCGGAGCTCCGGTGAGACCTTCCCGGTGGCACGGTCTCTTCCGCGAAGTACCGAGTACGCGTCCTCGAGCCGCCCTCTCCTGAACCCGAGCGCGATCGCGACGCGCAGAAGCTGATCTGGATCCGGGGCGATGTATGCGTTGTGAGCCGGGTCCCCGGGAGCACGGACGTCCCGCGACCACTGCTCGAGCTCGGCCCGGCCCTCGTCCCAAAACACGCTCATGAGCGTGAGGATGAAGTCCGCCTGGTTCAGGTTCTTGCCCTGGGAGTTGACACGGACGAACACCTCCGCGACCCGCTCTTCGTCGATGTCCGCGCCGAGCACGAGGGCGGTAAACGGATACGACTTCAGCCCCTCGAGCCGGCCAAGCGCGGCGGGGATGACCTCCTCGTCGTGCCCGCCGAGCCCGCCAGCTTCACGTAGCCGTTCCAGGAACTCCGTGATGACTTGGTAGACGGGACGCGCCCAGATCTCGCCGATGTCCGCGAGAAACGCGGGATCCTTCGCCGTCGTCGCGTCCGCGACGGCAAACGTCGCGTCGCGCGGCCGAAATGCGATCTGGATCCGCCGTGTCGCGTAGTCCTTCGTGACTACCGGCTTCTGTTTCATGACTGCGAAGAGCGACGTGAGCCGTTGCTGGCCGTCGACGATGAGGAGCCGCGGTGCGAGCTGCTTGGCCGAAGCACCGATCTGGCGCGCCCCCGGTTCAGCGCCGCTCTCCCAGAAGAGAAGGTGGCCGACCGGGTACCCGCGATACATGAAGTCGAAGAGATCTCGAACTTTGACGCTGTCCCAGACGAACGGGCGCTGGAGATCGGGAAGGCCGATCTCGCCGAGCTCGATGCTGTCGACGAGCGTGTTCAGCCCGTAGTCGACCTTCTTGAAGACCGTGCCGCTCACGTCGCCTCCGGTGTTCGTAGGGCTCGATCGTTGAGCGTCTTCCCGATCGACTCGACAAGGTCGAGGACGTCAGTCGCGTCTTGGCGCCTCATCTTGACGAGCTCGCCGCGGTGGACGATTCGGTGACGCTTGTCGGTCCACTCATCGAGGAGCTTCATCGCCTGAGGGAAGCGCTCGGTGTTGAAGTCATCGAATCCGAGACCCAGAGCGCACCAGTCGTACACCTGTCGCACCGCCTTGGAACCATGCATGACGGAGCTCTGGAACTGCAACTCGACCGCTGAGGAAAGCGCAGCGTCAAGGGCCTCCCGGCCGAGGTAGACGGCTTGGAGAATGAGTCCCGCGTTGTCCTTCATCAGCCTCTCGAAGATCATCTGCGCCTTCCCGGCAGCCGCAAGCTTGGGCATCAACTCAACGACGAGCTCCGACAGGTACGCATCGAGCGCTCCGATCCCCAGAACCAGAACCGACCGCAGGAGTTCCTGCTCGTGAGCCGCGGGTTGACCGGAACCACGCCGCGTGCCGCCGGGGTTGTCAAAGAACTTGTCCAGCAGCGTGCGCCCACGACTGAGATTCCTTCTAAGCCGTTGGAACGACTTCGTGTACCTCGGCTTGCCGGCCACCTACGGGCTCACTGCGTGGATCGTGCGGGGTGGGTGGGCGACGCGGGGGTCGGCAGGCGGGGGATCGAGGCGGGTCTGGTACGGCCGGCCAGTGGCGATCGCCTCCGCCAGCTCGGCGTAGATCTCGAGGATCAGGCGCTTCGTCCGGTATTCGCCGTACGCCTTCTCGTCTTTGCGGCGGACGATCGGGAAGGTGTCCATGACGTAGTCGACGTCGTCGCGCTCGAGTCCGTAGAGATGGAAGAACGCTGCGTCGAGCTCGGCCCGGAGCCGCGCCCGGCGCTCGGCAACCCACTGGAATGGCGACCCGGAGTAGTCCAGCGCGAGCGCGAAGGGTTGCACGTCCCACGCCGTATACGTGAGTTCGAGAACTCGGTTCGCGACCCAGTGCCACGGGCGCTCGAGCCATTCGCACGCCGCCGGCGCGACCAGCTCGTTGCCATGCGGACATCACAGTCTCAGGGAAGCCAACCATGGTGACCATGTCGAGCCGTCCCATATCGATTCCAACCTCGAGAGCGTTCGTCGACATTACCACGAGCCTCTCACCGCTCTTGAGGCCCGCCTCGATCTCGCGGCGCTCCTCCGCAGTGTAACCCGCTTTATACGGTGCAACTCGCTCCGAATCGAGACCCCGCGTCCGCAACTCGTCAGCCGCCAGCTTCGCTAGTCGCTCGACAAACCGTCGCGTCGGGCAGAAGACGAGGTTTGAGACTTCCTCCTCCACACACGCGACCACAAGCCGGGCGAGTCGGTGCATGAGAATCGTCTCATATCGGTAGTCGGGATACTGCGGGTTCAGGAAGACGAGATGCTTCTTGCAGCGACCTGCGGACTCGCTCCGAACTTCGATGACATTCCGCCCCGTCAGTGCCTTCCCGTGCTCCACGGGGTTAGCGACCGTGGCCGAGCTGAGAATCAGCTGAGGCCTCGTGCCATGGTACTTGCAGAGCGCGAGAAGCCTGCGGACCACGTAGGCGACGTTCGTCCCGAAGTAGCCTCGATACTCATGAATTTCGTCGAGGACGACGTATTTGAGCCGTGGCAGAAGCTTGACCCAGTGTTCGTTGTACGCGAGAAGGGCATAGTGAAGACTGTCGGGATTCGTGATCAGAATGTTCGGCGGAGCATCCTTGAGTCCGCGCCGCACCTCCTGCTCCGTATCACCGTCGAAAGGCCAGGCGCTTACGGCGTGCTTCTCAGGCAGATTGGCGGTGAGCCGCTTAACGGCGAACAACTGATCGTGGGCAAGAGCCTTTGTGGGATAGAGGTATAGCGCGTGTCTGCTTCGATCCTCCCAGAGCTTCGAGATGATCGGAAGATTGAAGCACAGCGTCTTGCCGGTCGCGGTAGGAGAGACAAGTACGATGTCTTTCCCTTCCTGAATTGCCTGGATGGCCTGCGCTTGGTGCTCGTAAAGCGACTCGATTCCTTCCGCCTTGCACGCGTCGACGAGCGCCGGGTGAAGACTGGAAGGAAATTCGTCTGCGTGAGAGGCCGGGAGCGCGTCCATTGTTCGAACCCCACGGAGGTCTTCCTCGCGGAAGACATCAGCCTCACGAAGGATGTCTAGAAACTCGAGCGTTCCTCCTCTCGACTCGACCGAAGCACTCATTTCCGAAGCTCCTCGTCCTCCTCGTGCCTCAAACAGGTCTGTCGACGAGCCCGAAGCTGTAGAGCCGCCAGTGCATCGCCGTCGGGGAGACGTCGAAGCGGCGCGCGCAGGCGGCGACGTCGCCGAGCTCCTCCCACGCCTCTCGCACAGCGGGCTCCGGCATCAACAGCTCCGCCGCGAACACGTTCGCCTCCCGCTCGAGCGCACGATCCGTCGCCTCCGTCAGATCGACCGGGCGGCAGTAGACGGCCTCCAGCACCGGCGCCCGGCCCTCCAGGCAGTGGCACACCCAGTGGCCGATCTCGTGCGCGACCGTGAACCGGAAACGGCGCAGCGGAGGCGTGTCGCGGCCGACCGCAGCCTCGGCCGCATTCAGCACGATCCGGCGCTCGGCGGGCAAGAGCATCCCCGAGCAGGCGATCCCCCAAGAGCGCTCGATGCGCAGGCCGAGCAGGTCCTCCGCGATCGCCTCGACCGGGACCGGCAGCCCCTCCCCGCCGAACGTGCCGAGGTAGCGCTCGCGGACGGCATGCGCGCGCGGATCCTCGTATGTCCCCACGATCGCGCTCATCCTCGCCGCTCAGGAGGCGCCTGTAAAGAGCCTGTCCACCTCGTCCAGGCCTCCGGCCTCGGCTGCAGGCGACGGCGGCCGTTCCCCCAGTCGGGCTTGGAGGACGAACCCCTGCTCCGCGCGCCGGTAGGCGAGAGCGGCCGGAGGCGGCGGCACGCGCGCGGCCAGCGCCCGCACGTTCGCCCGCAGCACCTCCGCCAGCGCCTCCCACACGCTGCGGTCGACCGGCTCCGGGTCGAGGAGCCCGGTCTCGAGCTGGTGGTAGTAGCCCGCCACCTTGTCCCGCTTCCGGGGGTCGAGGCCGAGCGCCCGCACGAGCGCGTCCACCACGGCCTCCCGGCGGAGGCGCCGCCGCCGCCGCAGGACGAGCAGCGCCGGCTCGCGCTCGAGCCGCGCCTCGAGGAGCACGATCTCCTCCTCGGAGGGCTCGCGCGCGGGCACCGCCACCAGGAAGCGGTCGATCAGGTCGGCGAGCGCCTCCCGCTCGGGGCCCTCGGGCACCCGCTCCAGGTACTCGCGCACGTCCGGCCGCTCGCCGCGCCGGTAGGCGAGCGCGAACTCGTCGAACACGTGCTCGACGGCCGACTCGCTCACGCGGCCCTCCTGCGCAGCTTGGAGAGCGCCCGGAAGTGGATCTGGTGGACGGCGTTCGCCTCCTTGCCCAGCCGGCGGGCGATCGTGCCGAAGTCCAGGTCCTCCTCGTAGCGCAGGCGCACCACCGTCCGCTCGAGCTCGGTCAGCCCCTCGAGCAGCGCCTCGAAGCCGTCGATCGCCTCCGGCGGCTCGCCGGAGTCGAGCGAGGCACGCTCCAGCCACTCGTCGAGCGCGGCCTCCGAGCGGCGCGAAGCGAGGTGCTCGGCGATCTTCCACTCGATCACCTTGTGGACGACCACGCGGAAGGGGACGCCGTAGCGCCGGCCGCGGTCGAGCTCGTCCAAGAGCCGCACGACCACCTCGTGCGCCACGTCGAGCGCGACCGCGTCGTCGCGGAGCCTGAGCCGGCAGCGATCGACGACGAGCCCGTAGTAGCTCTCCATGAGACGGCGCTTCTCCCCCGCCTCGAGCAGCCGGCTGTCTTCCGCGTCCCGCGCATCGTGCATCCCGGACACGGTCACTTCGGCCACCGCCCGATCTTACGGGCCTTCCTTCCGCTGTCCAGCATCGGGTCCTCCTTTCGGAGGGCTCGTGCGATCGCGCACCGTCTCGCGTTTCGCCGTTGCCCCGGAGCGGGGCCGCATCGTTTGACCACCTTGCGGCGAAGCAGGTTGGTGGACGATCGGGCCACGTCGCTCGTGATGCAGGCGCGCACCGTAGCGAGCGGCGCCGACGGCACCGTAAGACGCGCGCTCGCCCCGCGCGACTCTCTTCTCGAGACCCGACGATGCCAAGGAGGGCACGATGGGAGACGAGACACCGCTTCGCGGCATGGTCCGCCAAGGAGACCTGCTGCTCGTGCCGGCCGAGACGCTCCCCGAGCCGCCCCTCGTCGAGCGGCCGCGCCGGGACGGGCGCCTCGTGCTCGCGCGCGGGGAGCAAAGCGGGCACGCGCACGCCGTCCTCGAGCCCGGCGCCCGGCTCCTGGGCTCGCCGCTCGACCCGGACGGCGAGGAGCCGCTCGTGCTCCTCGTCGAGGAGGAGCCCGTCACGCTCGTGCACGAGGAGCACGCCCCGATCCGCCTCGCCCCCGGGGCGTACGAGGTGCGCCGGCAGCGCGAGTACTCGCGCTCGGGCGAGCGCCGCGCCATCGACTGAGCCGGCGCCGTGAGCCTGTTCGAGGTCGCCGAGCTGGCGGCCGTGTTCGTCGGCGCCCACCTCTGGATGAGGGCCGACGGGGAGACGGGCCTGCTCGGCCCGGCCCTCGCCACGCTGGTCGTCGCGGACGTCCTCCTGCGTCCCGTGCACGTCCTCGGGGGCGAGTGGGCGGGCCTCGCCGCCGCGTGCTCGTTCCTCGCCGCGACCTCCTGCTACGCGTTCGCCCGCTCCGAGTGGCTGCGCGGGCGGCGGCTCGAGCGGGCGCGCGTCCTGCTCGGCGAGGACGAGTTCGGGGCGCTCTGGCGGGACACCGGCGCCGCCGGCGGAGAGCCCCTCTGCTGGCTCGAGGTCACGGACGCGACCCCGCAGCCGGACGGCTCGCGGCGCCGCTACGCCCTGCGCGTGCCGCCGCATGTGCGGACGCCCCGGGAGGCGGTCGCCTGGACGTTCGGGTTCGAGCGGGCGGAGGAGTACGCGCCGGTCAAGGAGACCTGAGCCCGGTCGGGGCCGCCGCGGTCAGGCCGAAGTCAGCCGTCCCAGGCCGGGCGAGGAGAGGTCGACGAACGGTAGCCCGCGGACGGCCCCGAACGAGCGGTCGGCCGAGACGAGGGCCTCCGCCCTCGCGGCCAGCGCGGCGGCCGCGAGCACGGCGTCGAACGCGCCCAGGTCGCGGTGGCGCTCGAAGAGCTGCAGGCCGCGGAGAAGGTCGTCCTCGGACGGGCGCAGCAGCGGGCCGAGGAGCGTCGCGTACGCGCGGGCAAGGGCCGCGGCGTCGCGCCGGCCGCGCCGCCGCGCCCGCACGTGCGCGAACTCCTGAATCGCCTCCAGCGTCGTCGTCGCTTGGAGGCTTCCGCGTTGGATCGCCTCGACGAGCGACCGCGCGGGCGCGCGTAGCCCGTGCTCCTCGCCGACCGCGTACACGAGGACGGTCGTGTCGAGGACGATCACGCCCGCCTGCTGCGGAGCTCGTCCAGCTCCTCGCGCAAGGCGGCCGGATCGGGTACCGGCATCGGCTCGGCACCGAGGATGCGGCGCGCCGCCGACGACCGCTCCGCCGACGTCGCCGGCAGCAGGCGGTCGATCGCCTCCCGCACCACGGCGCCGACGGACACGTTGCGCTCCCTGGCGTGCGCGGCGAGCCGCGCGTAGCGGCGCTCGTCGAGCAGGATCTGCAGCCGGCGCTCGAAGATGTGCATACAGTAGCAGGCGTAGGATCGACCGCGGCCGGGCGGGGTGGAAACCCCCCGCCCGGCCGCGCCGCCGCTTCTAGGCGTTCCTCGCCCGGGCCCCCTCACCAGCATGGGTTCGGCTGCTCCGGGGTGGTTGCCCGAGGCGATGAGGCGAGCCGTCTCCGGCCGCCGCCGGCGCGCCGCCGAAGAGTTTGCGACCCGCTCGAGCTCGGCCGCGCGCCCGACCAGAGCCCCCGGTTACCGCGGAGCGCATCGCCGCCCGGGGGGCCGAGCGTCGGCCGCCGAACGGGCCGCAGCGGGTATGTAACGGGGATGAGCGGGGACGCGGACGGCCGGGAAAACGAAGCGCTCGAGCCCTTCCAGGTGCTCTTCGAGGACGAGGGCCTGCCGCGCGGGGAGCTCCCGGAGGAGCTCGCGCGCGTCTACGGGGGCGGGCTCGGGCTCCCCGAGCGCTGCCTGTACGCGAACTTCGTCGCCACCGTGGACGGCGTCGTCGCCCTTCCCGGGGTGCCCGGCTCCAACGAGCTCGTCGCCGGCGGGAGCGAGGCCGACCGCTTCCTGATGGGGCTCCTGCGCGCCCACGCCGACGCGGTGCTCATCGGGGCGGGCGTCCTCCGCGACTCGCCGCGGGGGACGTGGCTGCCGGAGAAGGTGTACCCGCCCGCGGCGGCGGCGTTCGCCGAGCTTCGGCGGGCGCTCGGGCTCGCCCCCGAGCCGGAGGTGGCCGTGCTCAGCGGCCGGGGGGAGATCGACCCCCGCCACCCGCGGCTCGCGGCGGGCGCGCTCGTCCTCACGGGCGAGGCGGGCGCGCGGCGCCTCGAGGGGAGGCTGCCGCCCGCCTGCGCGCTCCTCGTCCTCGGCGAGGGCCCCCGCCTCGACGGGCGGGCGGTCGTGGACGCCCTGCGCGGGCGGGGGCACCGGCGCGTCCTCTCGGAGGCGGGGCCGCGCGCGTTCGGGACGCTGCTCGCCGCCGGCGTCGTGGACGAGCTCTTCCTCACCACCTCCCCCGCGCTCGCCGGCGACGCGGGGCCTGGAAGCAGGCTGCGGCTCGTCGAGGGCGCCGATCTCGTGCCGCTCCTCGACCTGCGCCCGCTCAGCCTGCGCCGGCACGGAGACCACCTCTTCGCCCGCTACGCGGTCGGGAGGCGCTGACCACGGCGCGGGCGAGGGCGATCGAGGCGCGCCCGCAGGGGCTCCTCTACCGCCCGGGCTTCCTCACGCCCGAGGAGGAGGCGGCGCTGCTCCGCGAGCTCGAGGCGCTCCGCTTCCACCCGATCGTCCTCCGCGGGCGGGCGGCCCGCCGGACGGCGCGCCACTACGGCCTCGACTACGACTACGCGACGCGCGAGCC